>JAJYYD010000022.1 GCA_021801305.1 Thermoplasmata archaeon | reverse complement strand
CTGGAGTCTATAGCTACAGCACTGGTAGCGATTCTATATACATAGACACGTCCCCCGGATTGTATATTCACTATTCTAATGCAAAAGCAAGTGTCAGTACAGGGTCCAACAGCATGACAATATCAATAATCACTGGACCTGGGACCAGCCATATTACTTTTTCAGGATCGCAAAACAGTGAAATGAACTCAACTCAGATGTTCTCAGTGAATCAGAGAAATATCGATTCATGGCTGGAAAAAGGCATTCAACCACAACTCTATGGAAAACTCAGGGCTGAATACAACATGTCTCTACTTCTTGTAAAGGATGACCAGAATCCCATGACAGGGGAAATAGCAGCTTCACCCTCTCCAGTATATCTTTATACATGGGTAAGGGACGGTTCGTTTTCAGCAATGAGCCTCCAGGACGCTGGCCATATACAATCTGCGCTTAAGTACTGGAAGTGGATGGCATCCGAGCAGGGCAATGACATTAACAATGGAACCTGGCAGACCCGTTTTGACTTCTGGACCGGTTCAGTATCCACTGACTGGATTGCACCGGAATATGATAGTGTTGGACTGTTTCAGATGGGAATATACAATCTTTTTGAAATAACCCATAATATTTCAATGGTTTCCAGCTTCCTCAATGATATCAATTATTCCCTGGCCTTTGAAGAGAAGTCTATCGCAACTTATGGTTTAATTCCGGAAGACCACAGCATATGGGAGCAGCAATTAGGATATTATTTCTGGACGCAATCCATTGATGACATAGGCATGAAAGATGGAATTATGCTGTTATCACAGACTGAGCACCCAAGCTTTATTATGCCGGGCATGCCACCAGTTCCCCCGGGATCACAACAGAAACTTCAGGAACTTGAAACTAACTACACACTACTCACTGGAAACATCTTGAAAGATTTCTACGCTGACGGTATCTTTGCTCAATACATCACGCCAGTATCAAGCCAATATCCAGGAGACAGTCAGCCGGCTACATACTACCTGATGAACAACACCCCAGACGCCTCCCAGATACTTCCTATTGCAATGGGATTCATGAATCCGAATTCTCCCTTATCCCAGTCAGTTGTTTCCAATGTTGTAAGCATACTTGAGAACCACAAGGTAGGGGGGCTCCCCAGATATTATAACGATCTGTACCACTATACAGCTTACGGCGGATATCTGCAGAGCTCAGGGCCGTCTCCACCATGGATCATAACAACACTGTTCCTTGGTGACTACGATGAGAGTGTGGGAAACATGTCAGGAGCCCTGAGCATAATTTCATGGGCGGCTAACCATACGCAGAGCGGACTTCTGCCTGAAGCTATTGACCCGAACTTTGGAACGATCATAGCATCCACGTCACCACTTACCTGGTCTTCAGCGATGTATGTTATGGTTTCTCTGGGTTACAGTGGCATTGGTATAGAACCGCCACATCCACCACTCCCCCCATCACCGCCCCCTATGTTGATTTGATAATATTATGCCATTTTTTTAACAACTACTTTTTTGAAATTTTTTTTCATTTTTTGCTATAGGAGATTAGGACAATAATTGTTGTAAACCGTTGATCTAATAACAGCTTAAAAAGTGGTTCAAAAAGATTTATGCTAATTGAGTCATGCTTAGCACATGAATTACAAACATATAGGCGGAATGGAAGTGTCGCAATTCGCCATTGGCACATGGCACCTTCCACCATCTGATAAACGTTATCCAGACGGAATTTTGTACGTTGATGTTGAGAAAACGGAAAAGATATTCAAGAAGGCCATGGATCTTGGAATTAATTTTTTCGATACTGCAAACACATATCACGGGACAATAAGTGAGACCCATTTACATCCGGAAAAATCTGGAAATGCCGAGATCATCCTGGGAAATTACCTGAAGGATTACAACAGGGAATCATTTGTCCTGGCAACAAAGGTAAGGGCGGAGGTAGCTGTTTTCCATAATGGGGGTGGACTATCCCGCAAGCATATATCGTGGCAGATAAGAGAAAGCCTTTCCCGACTCCGGACAGATTATGTCGATCTATACCAGATTCACTGGCAGGACCCATACACTTCAGGAAGGGAGACCATGGATATCCTCAACGATCTTGTACATAGAGGTCTTGTTCATTATATTGGTACCAGCAACCATCCCCCTTCGTCGACAAAAGAAATGATGAATGTTGCAGAGAAGAGAGGATGGGAGAATTTTGTTACAATGCAGGAGTCATATAACCTCATAGAAAGAGATTTTGAAAAGGAAAAAGCATCTATTGCAAAGGAGAAATCATTAACCCTCCTTGCTTATGTTCCACTTGCTGAGGGAATACTTTCCGGGAAATATTCCAATGGGATCATGCCTGGAACCAGGGGCAGTTATACTGAAGGATTCAAGGAATCTGTTGATAAATCAAAAAACCAAGTGAACAGATTTCTGGAGATCTCCAAAGAACTGGATGTGAAACCTACACAGCTTGCTCTTGCCTGGATACTTAAAATGCAGGAAAAGCTTGGCATTAACATCATACCAATTCTTGGTGCCACAAGCGTCAATCATCTTGAGGAGAATATACAGTCTCAGGATGTGAAGATCTCTGATAGTACGCTTAGGGATCTTAATACCCTTGCAAAAATATGAGGCTGGTATAACAATCTTCTAGATATTTACCAAATAAAAACCTAATAGAATCTTGAAATTTTAAAGTCCCAATAAAATTTGGCAAAAAGAAATGATAAATTTATTTTAAAAAAAAGTGAACAATAAATAAAATTAAAAATTTGAACGACTCAGTTTAACTGATTCACATATTTACTTTCGTTATTCCAGTTATTACCATATTTTCCAGATAATTTATTGAAAGAGGAGAGATTGAAATATAGTGGGCATTATTTTCTCCTACACTGTTGTTGACATGTGCTATATCCTGATACAATGAATCGGTAGTAACTGTACTGTTTGCGCTTGTATTGGCCCAGTATGGAAGGTAACCACCAAATGGATGACCTGGAAGACCGAGATATCCCAGGTCTAATGAATTGGCCGCTTTCCAGTCCGCAAGTTCACTCGATAGTGAAGAATAAAGGCCATCATCGAGACTTGCAACTGCAGAAAGATAAGTGGAACTGGAACTGTGCGCATTAAATGTACCATAGAAGGCAGTAAGGGCCGATTCTATGCTTGCAGTGGGTCCATCGAACATACCTGCCTGAAGCTGGTAAACCCAGTCTTTTGATGGGGTACTCTTTGCCTGCTGGTAGCTGTACCACTGGGCAGGTGTGTTATAGTAATCGCTAGTGACGTTATCGTAAAATGTTACTGCTTTCCACTTTGTGAAAACCTTCTGGCCAGCGAATGATGCAAAATATTTAGCGAAAGTTAGACCATTTGTTTGTGTTGGACCGGTAGGAACTGCGACCGAGTCTGAAATCATTTCAAAGTAACTACTTGTTCCCGGGAAATCTGCAGACATAAGTGAGATATTAGTCCAGGAAGTATAAGGGCTGATATAGGGGTAATTTGTAACATTCAGGTAGTCATAGGCATAGTTTGTTTCCCAGTTTCCCTGATCCTGAAACGCTACAGTGCCATTTACAACAAGTGGAATTCCCTGTGTCCATGTCATGCTTTGTTGACCTGAATAACTTGCGTTTTCAAAGACTGAAAAATAATTATTTGTAACATTAATGTCTTTATAAAGCTGAGGCGTCATTATCCCATACGTGAACTGATCGTAAAGCTGACTTCCTGCCACTGCAAGAAGTATGTCTCCCCAAAGAACAAGCTGATCAAAACCGCCGTCAGCACCGGGTATGACCCAAGCTGTCTGTCCATCACCAGTCAGATTTTTTGTTACATTAACCAATTGTGCAAGATTTGTGGGTACTTTTTGGTTATATTTCGATAAAACGGAGGGGTTGAAATACAATTGAGCACCCTGGTGCAAATCCACTGGAAGAGAAAGAGTTACTCCATTGAATGATCCGGCTTCAATAACTTCTGGGAAGGAATTGTTTGTCAGGTTCATCTGATTTGCTACTGGGCCCATATTTACAAATGCGCTTGTTCCATTGCTTGCAGCTTCTACATAACTTAACATCTCTGTTCCATAATGTGTCTGGAATGTAGAAGGTGGAACACCAGCTTCAATCAATGATAAAATTGCGTATTTTGCATTTGTTCCTCCCGCTCCCGGACTTACGAATGGTGACAAAGTTAGCCCAGTAGCATTATGGAATGCTGGAGATAGTTTATCCAGGGCAACTTTTCCAGTTGTTGCCCAGTATGTATAAAACTCCACCTTGTTGCTTGTCGTTGGAGTCACTGCCTTCCTTTCTTCCACTACTATCACAACGGCAGCGACAATCACAATCGCTGCGATAACCACTGCGATAATAGCGGTTTTATTCATTCCCTTAGCGGGAGGTTTAATCGGAACTTCTGTCAAGTTTTTACACCCCTATAAATTGGATTAAACGTTTACCGAAACACAGTATATAACCTTTTCATTATAAAAATATTGTTAACATCTATATAATTTATGCAGAGAACTCTTTTTATGAATTTGCGCAGATTGGTTTTAGACAATTCAAATATCCCTCAATATTTTCATTAAACTTTCTCTTAGGTTCATTATGTGGGCAAACTTTGCTGATTTTGACAGTCTTCAGCGTAACATCAAAACTTTTAAAGTCACTATTTCGTTTGCCCTAATCTTACCTTTAATAATACCTTCATGCAACGTAAGTTTCCTATCACTGTTTTCCAGAACATTTTCCAGCAGATCAGTTTCATTTACTTTCGTGATCGGCCATGGAGTCCGTACCTCAAAATCGTTGTAAGTATTGTCATGGTTTACTAATCTTAATATAAGCCCGCCGCCGTTCTCCTTTTCCTTTAAAGAACCAAGCATTGAGCCTTTTACCTGAACAAAACCTTTCCCTTCAACCCTGTGATCTTTGAAGGTTTCCGGAATAACATTGAATTTGACTCCCTCTTCTATAAGCTTGTTGTTAGAAGGATCTTTCAAAAATCCAAATTTGAAACTGAATTCATTTTCTCCGCGGTCAGCGAATGGATCAGGATACACTGGAGATCTCAGAAGAGTAATGCCCAGGAATCCTGGTTCCATCGAGTATCCGTATTTTGTCCTGTTCAAAAGCACGAATGTTCTTTCATGTTCTTCTACCGCAACTACCCGGTGCATGGGAAATTCAAATGCAGCCTTGTTGTCCGGCTGGTTGCCTAACAGATATGGCTGTTCGCCCTTGACTGTATCGCCATCAACAGGGAAATACATTTTCAGTAACCTGTTGTTGCCACTCCAGTCTATATTGAAGTCCAGTTTCACGAAATCATCACTCTCGGAAAAGGAGTATTTTATGGCCATTGAACCGGGATCAAGATTATAATTCACCGTAACTGTACTGCCGAAACCGGGAAGATCCTCCTTTATTAGGCCTATTGCTGATAACTGCTTTCCATCTTCCATGTTGTGAGGATCAAGCTCCCAGGCATCAAAATCCCCAGGGAAATCATTGAAGAGGTATAAAACGGGAATAGGAAAAGTTGTGCCGTTCCTCTTTATCTCCAGCAGATTGCTTCCCTTTGAAATAATATCCCATTTGGTTTCTTGCTTCTCTGTATTTTTTGCGTTTCCCTGGACCTGTGTTTCTCCCTTTTCAAGTTTATAGTTATAGAATCCTAAACCTTTAGTGAACTCCCCATAAAAACCAAGATCTTTTCCATCAGAAAGAACCGGGGAAACGTGACCTTCAGGAGATATAACACTTTTAACCCCTTCTTCCCTGAATTCGATCGGAATCCAGGCCTTTGTATTGAAAGTATATGGACAAAATATTGTAATCGAGTCCTCAACCGATTTGAACATTTCCATTCTTTCCCGGTTGCCTTGAATAATTTCATTTTCCAGATCCTGAAGCTCCTTCACTGAATCTCTGTAGACTTGGTTTATGGAAGATCCGGGAAGGATATCATGGAACTGGTTCTTCAAAAGTATCTCCCAATGTTTCCTGAAGTGGTTTCCTGGAGCTGAATTGCCCATTATTGCAGACATGGCCTCTGCAACGTAGAGTTTTCCCTCCATAAGACGGTTAAGTTTCTTGATGTCACCATGTGTTGTGTATGTCCCACGATGGTATTCCAGGTAGAGAGGGCCACTCATTGATGGAAGTGCATCAGACCTCGATCTCAGTTCCTTCACCCAGAAATCCAGTGGATCCTTGTCCTCGACAAACATTCCAGTAAGCTTCCGAATAGCGTTTATCTCTTCCAGCATCTTCATGTTGGGGCCACCGCCACCGTCCCCATATCCATATATAAGAGGTACTATCCCCACTTTTTCCGAGGATATTTTGTTCTCACGAACTGTTTTCATTACTGAAGAAAAGTCTGTCTTCGAGTTATAAGTCCTTGTATGTGAATGCGCGATTATACTGGAACCATCAGGTGAGTACCACTTGAACATATCATAAGGGAATTGGTTGGTATCGTTCCAGGACATCTTTGTGGTAACAAACAGGTCAAAACCGCTCTTTGCCAAAATCTGTGGCAATTGAGAAGGGAAACCGAAAGTATCCGGAAGCCACGATATATTTGACGTCTTCCCAAATTTTTCCCTGAAAAATGCCGTTCCATATAGGACCTGCCTGACCAGAGACTCACCAGAAACAAGGTTGCAGTCAGGCTCCACCATCATTCCGCCAATTGGAATCCATTTATTTTCCTTTATGCGGCCAGATATTTCCCTGAACAGATCAGGATAGAGATCCTCAATGATCTTGTAATGCCAGGCCATGCTCTGAACAAAGTTGAAATTGTGTTTTTTCAGCATGTATGTCATTGCAGAAAACGACCTGTGATCCTTTTCGACTGTTTCAACAATAGGCCAGAGCCAGACCAGGTCGATGTGTGAATGCCCTATTGGAATCACTCCTGTCTTGTTGGTTGAAAGTATGCCATTCTTCAAATTTTTCTCAATTTCCTCCAGCTTCCTCTTTGCATTAACCAGTTTATCATGGTCAATGGGAGGGTATTTTTCTTTCGGAAACCCATTTATCTTCCTTGGCAGGTCATCTGTTTCATAACTTTCCCCGAATTCCCTCCTGTAAACAATATAAGATAAAAGGGAGATCCGGAGGTCAGGGAGAAGTTCCAGAACTTTCTCAATTTCATCAACATATTCTGGTTTTTTAAATTCCCCCACGATTTCTATTACAAGCTTAATTCTGTAGTACAGATCAGACATTTCCCTGTCGATCTCGTAATATATGGCGAGAAACTCATCTTCAAATCCGGAAAGTCTTCCGAATCTTATGGAATTTGAAAGACGGATTTTGAATGCATTTGATTCAGAGTATATCTCAACATCCCTGTGCTCTGCATCGATGCCGAACTCAGAACCATCCTCAAACCTGATTATCCCGCTGCCTGAAAATGGAAATGACAGGTTATATCCTGGTTTCAGCTCATGTTTCCCAATGAGATCGATATAAGAGGCAAATCCTGTCTGGACTGGCCCATTGATCTTTTCAAGCCTTATAATTTCAGGATTTCTTACTGAAGCCAGCAGAATGGATCTTATTCGTCCTTTCAGGTTCCTGATGTTCCTGCTGTTGAATTTAACTGTCATGATAACTAATTGATATAGACATCATGCTAATAATATTGATTCTGGTATTCGACCTTCTCTCATCCATTCTTTTTTCATCGTTCCCTTTTTGATTAAACTGTCTCTTCTGTTTGATTAGATTCTGTTATCCTGTGGCGGGATGAAATTCATAAAAAGTCAGAAAAATAGATATTAGTCTAGCATCAGAGAGATCAATGGATGCCTAGCCTTCTGATATTAGTATATGGAAAGTTGAAGTAACAAAAAACATCGGTTTTTTTCCATTTTACACTTCCGGCCATTGCCTATATCATAGGTTTACCTATTTTTCTTATAATAATGTAGTCTATGACAGTTTTCTTGTAAACGGGAAATTATCCACTTACAATTATCATGTATTATCAAGCTATGACATTTATCTTCTTTTATTTTCAACATAATTTTTCAAAAGATTTGGGAATTTTACACTGTTTTAATAGTCTTTTAGGACTTAAACAGGTTGTTTTGTGTTAATTTTCACCTGCAGAGATATTTCTTTACACTTTTTAGGCCTTTATCTTTTTGACTTTTGACCCCACGAGACTAACCCTTGGAAGATTATATTCACTTCAATTGCCGTTGCTAGTGACTCCAAAAAATTGAAATAACTTGTACAAAAATGTGAATCTAGTTGGACCATTCATAAGAAGTTTTGAAGTTGCCTTGATTGTTGGTGCTCCTGCATTGAAAATACTTATGTAAGCAGGATAATTTCCATTTTAACAATAATTGACCTTTACAAAAACTGGTTTCTTTTTTATAGCTATTAATGATAGTAACTTCATGTCAGGCATATTTCAAGATCTTTTTTGACTCTCAAGATATTCCTTCAGGAAGACTGCGCTGTTGTGTTCGGTGTTTCTTGCAGAATAGATCAAAGTAACTTTTCCCTTATTTTCAATGATTTCAAAGATATGTTTAATCTCAGGGTTTGCTTGCAGTTCTTCAGAGTAATCTGACTTGAACTCCTCCCATTTATCATCATCATGGCCAAACCTCTTTCTCAGTTCAGTTGATGGGGCTATATCCTTCATCCAGAAGTCTATTCCAGCTTTTTCCCTTGAAACCCCCCTGGGCCAGAGTCTCTCCACAAGTATCCTGAAACCATCTTTTTCAGAGAATTCATCATAAACTCTTTTCACTGAAATATCCATAACTTATACATAATCGAGTCTAAATAAATTTTAGGATGCAGCCGAAATATCGCTGCATTTAAGCATACTATCAGTGTTTTGCCTTCTCCCTTGTAAAGGATCCTCCGAACATGGCCCCGAATACACATATGACAAACAGGACTATGATTGTCATGGCCAGCGGAATTGAATAGCCGCCCGGGAAACCAATTATGCCTGCAACTAGGGTTCCACTGCTCAACCTGTATCCTGCATCATATGAAAGAATGTCAGCTACCATGCCTGCAACTGAGAACAGTCCTGCAAGAAGGTAAAGCGATCTTGACCTCAGAACAAAATATCCGAGCGCAGCTGCCGGTATTGCCTGCAAATACCAGAGCCCCGTGAATGCCAGGAGAAATCCTGTGACAATCAGCAGGATAAGGGCGAGAATAACTTTAGGTCCGGAACTCATGGACTCACTCCTCCCGTATACATATAAAGAAACTGCCTTGGCGCATTTGTAGGTATAAGCATGTAATAAGTGCCGTCGTTCCATGCAACAAATGTGTTGTCGTAGTATTTGCTTAATGGATTTTCAGAGATCCCTCCAGGATATATTCCCATGGCTGTCTCAGGATGGCTCAGGTTAACTACCATTCTCCATGATGGTCCGAAATCGGAAACTGTTCCATACGCAGCGTTGATTGTGTTCCCGTCACCTGCGGCTGGAAGTTCCGCCGTATTATACTGGCTGATTCCGAAAAGGCTGGATAGGTATCTCTTGTGGATATTTCCCCATTCCCATGCGGTTGAATAATTGCCGTATCTTGAGTCCAGATATGAGACAGTCTGGGCAAATGCATCCAGTGAAACAGTGGTCAGGTTCCTGGGTTGGCCGGTAAGAGGATTATCAAACCATGATGAGTTTGGGTCTGTCATTGTCCAGTTTATGAGGTCCTCTATCAACGGGCCATGGTAAGCTGAATCGGACCCCAGGAAGAACGATGTCTGGTTAAGGCCCTCCGAAGCATTTATACCGTATTTCTGGAGATACGGCATGAAAACATCTTTCAGGATATTCTGCTGCCAGTAGTAATATATGGTTGCAGCAGTGGAATTTGTGGTCATGTTTCCGTTCCATGCTGAGAGAACACTGTATGCACTGGTATTCTGCAGTCCCCCATATTTCAGTGACTGCACCAGTGCCGGGAGAAGTATGTCTGTGGTGAAATCGTGGATGGTTAGCTGGATGCTTTCCATTTTTGCCGTATTGATGCCACTTGTCTCATTGAGAAGTGTGTATATTTCATCTGCCCTGTATCCTGATTCATAGTCCCATCCAATATAGTATGGATAACCGTTTGATACTGTTATCTGGTTTGCAGAGAATACGAATCCTCTAGCTGGATCATACAGGTGAGGCTCTTCCGACAGAGGAACGAACCCGGCCCAGTTGTATGCGCCTGTACCGGGAAGTATGCCCCTTGGGTCTCCCTCCCTGATTATTGGATAGTCGCCATAGGGGAATATTCCTATATTTCCGTGTGACCCGGCTACAGCCCAGTTCTGTATTGCAACCTTGAAATAACTGCTCAGGTTTGACACAAACTGGCTCACTGTGGAAGCCGTGTTGATGTGGAGGAAGAAGTTGAGTTCATATGACGGCGAGAGGCCTGTCCAGTCCATGGCTATGGTCCCGTTCCTTGAGCTTTCCATTACAACGCCATTGTCGGCTCTCTCAACACTGATTTCCTGAGGTGCTTCCCCCTTTACCGGTATGGTCTCGTTTATTACCTGGAAGTGCTGCCAGGTTCCGTTTGAGAGGTACTCATAACTGTTGGTGCTGTTAACAGTTTCCGCATAGAAATATGTCTCCTGTATCTGGCCATTGGTTGCACCCCATGCGATATTGGAGTTATGCCCCAGAACTATTCCAGGGAAGCTTGGGAATGTAACCCCGATTGCATTTTCACCCGGAGATACAAGCTGGAAACCCATCCATATGGATGGTACTGTTGTGGTAAGGTGAGGATCGTTTGCAAGCAGTGCAGAGGTATTTGATGTCTTTATACCGTTCACGGCCCAGTCATTGCTGAAGTCTCTTGAATTCTGCTCTGAAATCGAGAATGTGTCGGTGCTGTTTGAACCAAGCAAAGAAGCTGTGGCGTCCCCAATGGAATTATACCCTGACAGAAAAGTTGAGACCAATGACTCTACCGAATTTCCTGTGTAGTTGTATGACGGCGTATACATGGAAAGACCTGAAATATCCCCTGTTTCATTGTAAACTGAAGGATCAAGAGATTGCGGGACTATTGGATTCTGGATTCCGGCTGGATATGCCGGATAAAGTGCTTTTATGACATTCTCCGGCATCTGCTGTAAGGCGTAATTGAAATAGAGCGGATCAGTTCCTCCTGCACTGTTCTCCCAGAGGAAAAGCTGCTGTATGGCAAACACGTCCGTCAGATTCCATGTATGTGGAGTGAAATCAAGCACCTTGAACAGGAGAGGCAAATTTGCCGGAGTCAGGTTATTGATGTATGCGTTTATCCCCTCAACAAACTCAGTAGTAGCCTTATAGGTCAACCCGGTTTTAGAGAGATTGGAAACCTCTTCCTGGGCAACCTGAAGGTCTTCAAGCTGCCTGAAAAACACGTCAGATGAAAGTTCTGAAGCCCCTATAAGTCCTGAAAGAGTGCCAAGTGCTTCCCTCTTTATGACCTCCATCTGGGCCAGCCGGTACTGTGCCTCCAGATATCCCTGCTCATAATACATGCCCCAGGTGGTGTTTGAGGCAATTCCAATAAAGCCGTCCGGCTCATTGAACACAGTGATGGTTGAAGTGGAACCGTTCTGTGTTATGTTGACCTGATGGATGCCTGTGGCGTATGGCGATATATTTGGCGCCCATATTCCCGTGGCAGGATTGAGAAGTTTTTCAAGGGGAGGCAGTGGGCCGAAAGGAACACTGATGAGAACAAATGCTACAGCAAGAACAAAAACAGAGATTATTAGTCTCCTTTTTGAAGCGATTAATGACATCGTGAATGGAATGGCAGACTTTATTTAACCATTTGTTTGTGCAATAATTTTAAAAATTGAGGGTAAGGGATGGAAAGGTCATGGATATTTGATTCCAAGTTCCACTGCCACCATTTTTGCGTATTCAGGATCGGCTTTGCTGAAATGACCCATCTGCTTCATCACTATATCTTTCCTCACTTTTTTCAGGTCCGAAGCTATATTTGATGCCAGCCTCTTTTTCTCCTCCATGGAAAATATCCGGAATAGGTTTCCTGCCTGCACATAGTCATTATCCTCGGGATGATGTTCATTGGGAACTGCATCGGCCATTCCCCTGACTTCATAGGGGATCCTTCTGACCCTTGCATCTTCCCTTGGACCATCAAGGCTGTTCGGCTCGTAGTTCACTGATCCCCCTCCGTTATTGTCTGTCCTCATGAAGCCGTCACGGTAATAGTTCTTTTCAGGAGAATTTACCGGGCTGTTTACAGGTATGAGATGATAGTTGACTCCCAGCCTGTATCTATCAGTATCAGCATATGCGAAAAGCCTTGCCTGGAGCATCCTGTCTGGAGAGAATTCTATACCCGGAACAACATTGCCAGGGGAAAACGCCGACTGCTCCACATCAACGAAGTAGTTTTCAGGGTTTTTGTCCAGAATTAGCTTTCCTATTTCATGAAGTGGGTAATCGCTGTGTGGCCATACCTTGGTTATATCAAATGGGTTGTATCTGTAATTCCAGGCATCATCATATGGCATTATCTGGACGTATACTGTCCATGATGGAAAATCTTTCTTCTCTATGGATTCAAAAAGTTCCCTTGTGTGGTAATCAGGATCTTCCCCGGCAAGTCTTGCAGCCCTCTCCACGTCCATGTTCCTTATGCCTTTGTCTGTTTTGAAATGGTATCTCACCCAAACGGGATTGCCGTGTTCATTAACCCACTTGAATGTGTGTCCGCTGTATCCATTCATGTTTTTGTAACTTTCAGGTATTCCTCTGTCTGAGTATAGAATG
>JAJYYD010000055.1 GCA_021801305.1 Thermoplasmata archaeon | reverse complement strand
GATTAAATTTTAGTAGACAACGGGTTTTTGTGGTATCTCCACATCCTGAACTTTTCTCAACAGGGAGATGCCTGTTACGAATATTGCAACTGAGATTATCATAACAATAGCCCAGTATTCATAAACTAAAGTATGGTAGAGAAGCGGGTGAAAATCGATATAGTAATCCACATAGACAAGGCCGCCGTCAATCACCGCATGTATAAGTATGCTCACAAGAAGCGTCATTCTGCGCTTATCCATGAGCCATCCCCATTTCATGAACGTTGCAGTCCCAGGATGAAACATCAGTGGTGAAAGGATGTTCAGGAAGATAAGAAATGATTCAAATCTGGAAACAGGTTTTCCGCCAAGAAGCGTTTCCGCCAGCAGAACAACTATGTCAACAACCGCAAATCCCAGTCCAATGAACAGGGCTGCATTTTTCTTCCGGGTATCAACAGCAATGTAGGTTGCTCCTTCCTGAAATGATCCGGCCACTCCTCCAATGAATATAGAATATGGTATGTAATTGTGCGAAAGAAATGCCGGATACAGCTTGATAAGGGATGAAACGTCAAATCCATGGTAAAAAAGAAAGATTATTGCAGGCAAGGACTCTATAACTTCCTGTGCTATAAGCGCAACAACCATATACAGGACACCCAAGCCTACCGCCCTTATGGCAGAGAAGCCCGGGGTGCTGAATTTTGAAGACAAATTTCACCGCAAAACAAAGGTTGTTATGATAGAGAGACTCTTTCTGCAGTTCCTGAAGCATCCTCAATGACTACAGCAGTGCCGTATGCCACGATCTCCGTCATTACCTGTCCTATATCAGAGGAATCGAATCTCAGCTCGATTACGGCATTTGCACCAAGCTGTTTAGCAGCATCTTTCAGCCGGTCCATTGCAGTGTTCCTGGCATCAAAAAGCATCTTGGAATATTCCTTTATCTCTCCTCCACCCAGGGACCTGAGTCCTGCCATGATGTTTCCGCCAATTCCTCTGCTTCTGACAGTTATTCCCCATATTGTGCCTATGACCTTGGTTATCTTCTTCCCGGGCACATAATTCATCGTAACCATAACAATTCCAGATTCATCCGCCATGTAGACACCTCAATTTTGGGTTCTCTGGCTTCATACCTTTTATGGTATTGAAATTTTCTTTTTCTATTCCGGATCGAAATAAATTACATCGTAAAATTCAGTGAAACCCTTATCATTTGGTTTTCCAGACAAGATACCAGGCATCGTGGTCCTTAGTTTCATAACCGTTATTCCCTGCAAATTCCATAATGCGTGCCCTGGTTCCGGAAAGATGATCTTCCGAATGGGGATTGAATTTGCCCGCCGATTCCCTGTCCCATTCCGCAATAATGATGCTTCCCGATGTGACCCGCTCCATCTCCTTCATTCCTTCAGCCGGATCTTTGAGATGATGCATGGAAAAGAGAGCAAGAGATGAATTGAAATGATTATCCGGAAAAGGAATATCTTCTGCCCTGGATTTCAGGAGCTTCAGCCTGTCCTCAGAAATCTCCCTGCTGAATTCCTTTTCCAGTGTTTTGAATGACCACGCCTCGGGATCAATACTGACAATTCGGTGATTCCTGTTCCTGATAAGATTTGAGATCCCTGTGCCGAAACCAGTTCCCACATCCAGTATCACCGGGCCCTTGATTAATGGAGCTATTTCAGACATTACCTCATACATCTTGCTGTCTTCACTCATGTTAACTACATTGGAACTATGGTATTAGAACTGTTTTATTGACCAGGAATACAGTATTGAACCTCCGGATACAGCATTTAAAACTGCAGCATGGAAAATGATAATACAGGAAGAACCATAAGACCGCATGAGTGATTCACACATTATCTCCCTGGAGGAAGTTGTCTATTTTGTCAATGATATTGCCAGTGCAAGGGACTGGTTTCTTGAGGCTTTTGGAGGCAGGAAAGATTTTGAAAGTGAATTTTACAGTTCCATAAAAGTCGGTGAAGTATCGGTTGGTTTTCATCCCTCTGACGAAAAAGCTGGCCCCGGGGTCAAAGGACAGGTTGCTTACTGGCTCGTGGACGACATGAATAAAGCCATTGAACATTTATTGAAATTGGGGTGCACAGTCTACAGGGGGCCAATAACTTCAGTTGATTCTGAGACTGTTGCCCAGTTGATTGATCCCTTTGGGAACGCGTTGGGGATCATAGAGAAGAAAAAGTAAATGTAATAGATCTGAATTAATCCCGACAGGCAATGAGTTCACCTTATGAGTTCTGGAACCAGGTGGTATCTGAAGTACTTGTTGAAGACAGGCTTACAGTTCCAAAATCTCCTTCCGGTTATGTGCCAAGACCAGAGAACAGTGGTCTCTTCGTAAAATCCATAGGCGAGCCGAAGGGACAGATTGCTGACTGGAGGGCATCAATACCTGGAACTGTCAGGGGTGTCCATGCTGTAGAGTTCAGGGATCGCTATGAAGTACATGTTGACCGGTTTGATCCTACCAAGAAACCAATCAGCCACATCTTGCTTGAAAGTCCGGGATCAGCTATTTTGTTAGGTGCACTTGGACTGCTTGTGGCATTCCTTGGTGGAAATTTTTTTTTTAAAAAGAGGTGAAGCAACGGCTGCAGTGATACGTTTCAACGCAGTATAATTGTAATATTTCAATCATGTTTTTGCAACCACCCTTCCCAATCCAATGAAAAATAAATAAATAGACTTAAGCATACCCAGATGCAGGAAAAACATGAGAAGGGGGCGTGGTAATAATCTTTGGAAGTTTTTATCTCACAGTAATTTACGCAATACTGCTGACCTTCGGCAGGATAGGCCTGGTCCTCGTAATATCAGTGTTCCTTGCGCTTATTCTCGGTGTCCTTGCGGCAAAGGTAAGGGCTGCTGAAGCAATAATCATACCCATAACTGATGTCCTTGAAGCTGTTCCTGTAGTTTCTTTTTTTCCAATTATACTTGTATTTTTCATAGTGCGCATCGGCGGTTCTCTTGGCACTGAACTGGCCGTGGACTTCCTCCTGGTGACCGCTGTCCTCTGGAACCTCATACTTGGAGTTTACCAGTCTGTGCTCCATATACCGAAGGAGTATGAAAGCGTCACAAAAGTTTACAAAATCGGCATACTTGGAAAGCTCAGGAGACTCTATGCGCCTGCCGCATTTCCTTCAATAATTGCAAATATCATGCCATCATTTGCCAGCGCACTTTTTTACATAACACTGACTGAAGTGATAACGATCGGAAACAAAAATTATGAAGTTTTCGGCGTGGGAACACTTTCGGTACAGCTTGCAAATGTGGGAAACTACACCGGTATCGTTATAGTAATAATGTTCCTCATAGTGGCAATAGGGCTGACTTTCTACTTTTTTATAAATCCCCTTATCAAGATAGCTGAAAAATACAAGTTTGAGAGCAATATGCCTGCAAATGTCACAACAACCCAGAGAAAGCAGAACGCGTTTGTTACAGTCATAGGAGAGAGAATAAACCAGGTCATAGGGTCAACGCAGTCTGCCATTGCTGTTGTGAACCGTTCAATTCCAAGAAGGGACAAAGATTCGAGGAAACAGTTGAAGTTTTCAGACAGGGTTGTCAATATAATTGTAGGTTCAACACTTGTTGCGGTACTTCTTTTAACCCTCTATTTTGTGGCAGAATCCGGATTCAGCTCAGCCTTTACAAAATACATACTTGATCCATACTACCTCAAGATTTTCGGCATTGCAACCCTTTATGATCTCGCAAGAATAGGCATTGTGTTTGCCATATCCCTTGGAACCATGGTTCCCCTTGCGGTGTTCTTCGGAAGGAGAAAAGTTTCCGGAAGATTTTCAACGGGCATATTCCAGATACTTTATTCCATACCTTCCCCGGTTCTTCTTCCCCTCATTGTCATTTTCCTCACCCCAAGGCTTTCGGTTTTCCTCGGCGAGGGCCTGGCATTCAATGCGGATGTTATGCTCATAGCCTACCTTTCCGCAGCCTCGTACATATTCTTCAATGTTTACGGATCTGCAATCAGCATACCAAATGAACTGGATGTGATTGCAAAAACTTACAAACTAAGCAGGTGGATGAAAATAAGGTATCTTTCCTTCCCTGCAATAGTTCCGGGGCTCATTACAGGTTCAATGTCTGCTGTTGGAAGCTACTGGGGCGGGCTTCTGGTGGCGGAATATGTGACATTCAACGGAAAGACATTTGCCGTGAAGCATGGACTTATGCTGCTCATATCAAAAGCCATAGCAAGTGGAAACCTGGTTTATGCTGATGCAATAGACATATTCATGGTAATACTTGTTGTAATCCTGACTTTTGTCGTGTGGGTGAGATTGTACCGTTATTCTGAAAAAAGGTTCACCTACGACTGATCATTCCATCTGGCGGAAGATTTCATCATAAACATCCTCTTCAGGGGCATCCTCCTCAATTCTGTCCGCAATGCTCATTATCTTGTCCTTTTTGTAGGTCCACTGGTTGATTCTCCATGATCTCCCCTTGACTATATTGATCTCCTCCCTGTGCGTCTCAAGAAAGCCGTATTCCTCAAGATTGTAGAACACATCACGTTCAGGAGCAGAAAGGACGTTGTCCAGAACATAGTCATCGTAACCGAAGAAAGATAGGACAAAATCACAGAGCTCCTCAATATCGCCCTGCCCCATTCCCTTCTTACCGTAAGTTTTTTCAAGAGCCCTTATGAGCACTTCCCTGGTTAATACGGACATAGAAGATCGTTTTGCTATTATCTACTTCATATTAAATTTTGTTACGTCTTATATAAGAATTCCCATGTTGCCTGTGATCAATATGTCAGGCCATATTCATGTAAATATAGGGTTAATGTTCCAGAATATGCTGGTAATGGCCTCTGAAGTGGAACCTTTAACTAAAGATAGATAAGCTCAAGCTTCGAGTTTGACATGCTCTGGAATGTTATATCATTCTCGACAACCACTATATCCTTCTCCTTGTATATTTTATCAGTCTTCCTGTTCAGGGTGCCCATCCCCTGTATTATCCTGAGTATGGACTTCCTGAACACCCTGATGGGAGCATCCTGTTCAGCTTTTATGAAATATTCGTTTATACCCTTGCCGCTGTCATTGTAAAGTGTCTTGATGTATCCCCATGGTGTATCCGTGCGGTTGGAGTATTCCACGCGGATTGCCTCTAGGTCCTTTTCGCTGTCTATTCCAAGCCATAGGGCATCCTCCGAATACGCACCGATTGTCTTTGCCAGCGCCATTTTCGGAAAAACAGTGGTTTCAATATCCTTTTCATGATAGTTCAGGAAGAAGAATTCCTTAGCCTCTTTCTTTATATAGTAAAGCCCTGAATTTATGAAATAGTCCAGGAGAGGCTTCTCCTTGAATGTAACGATCTGGTCCCCGAACATCTCCACTATTCCGAAAGGAGACCTCATCTTTGATACAAACATTACCATCCTGTATTGGGAGTCCCTTGAGAATTCAATGAACCTCTGGAAATTTATGTCGGTTATAGTATCCCCGTTCCTGAGGATTATGTCCTGATCCCACACATTATTGAAAAGATTCCGGATGGAATAGAGGGTCCCCATTGGCTTTTCCTCCCTGAAATAGTGGAAATTCATTCCATCCTTGCTTTTCCCATAACGTTCCTCGATCTTCTCCCCGAGATAACCGGAGAGAATGTAAACATCCCTTATGCCCATATTCCTGAAATCATAAATCTGACGGTCCATTATGGTCTGGCCATCCTTTATAGAAATGAGGGCCTTCGGGATCTCGTCTGTAATTGGCTTCAACCTTTTCCCGTATCCACCTGCAAGTATTGCCCCGATCATTGGGTTAAATCACTGCCATATATAAGTTAATTTTCAGAAAGATAAAAAGTGGGCTCTAAAATTTTATAAAAGGATTATATTGTGAATTCCTGGCCCGGTTCAAGGACCTTCACTTCTGCAAACTTCCCTGCAAGTTCCTTGAATTTATTTGGATCCTGCTTGATGGGGGGGAACGTATTAAAATGCATTGGTACGGCTATTTTAGGCTTGATCCATTCAACAGCCTTTGCAGCTTCAACGGGTCCCATTGTGAAATATCCACCAATTGGAAGCAGTGCCACATCAGGGTTGTATAGCTCATGGATTGTTTTCATGTCCCTGAAAAGTGCTGTATCTCCGGCGTGATAAATGGTTTTCCCGTCCGCAGATACTATGACTCCGCACTCCTCGCCGCTGTGATCTGCGTGCGTAAGCGCAACCTTTATCTTTCCAAAGTCGACCATGTTCCCCTTGTTCATCCCAGAGAGCTGGCCGCTCTCGACTCCTTCCTTTGCAGCCATAGAATATAGCTCGAACATGCCGATAATTTTAGCCTGCTTCTCCCTTTTTGCAATTGTGAATGCGTCACCCACATGGTCTGAGTGGGTATGTGTCACCAGTATGAAATCAATACCCTTGAGGTCCTCCTGCTTCATGGCAGCACTTGGATTCCCTGTCAGAAAGGGATCTATAAGAACAGTCGCATCCTTGAATTTTATGAGCCATGCAGCATGGCCAAGCCACTTCAAACTTACCATATCTATCAGATCATTATTGCCATATTAATTTTATAATTAACTATTGCCGGGTTTACTGACCTCCATCAGGACATCAAGGACTTCCCGGTCAATCATGTTTCCTGATACTTTTGATGAGAAATTGTTCATGGAAGCCCATTCCTCCACAGTTTTAAAGTGCATGGCATCGAGCCTGTCCCGGATTTTTCCACTCTCCGTGAAGGTTACCATCGGATTTTGAAAGAATGTTGCCTTCCAGTTTTTCAGGGCCCATTTCAACTCCCCAAGCGGATTGGGGGAATTGTCTATCCTCAAATCCACCATCCTGTCAGAACCTTCCTCATACTGTTCCTTTTCAGATACAATGAATATGGCTGCACTCTGCCTTCCTCTCCTGTCTCCACCCTTTTCGTCTGCCCTTATGAGGGCCTCCATAATTCTGTCCTCTATTCTGCCTCTGCCTTCCATTACCGAGGCCATGGCTTCTATTACCTCTGGACCTGCCAGTATGTTGCCCTGCACCGAAAAACCGTCACCTGTGATGTGTCCGGCATAGCTGTTGCACTCACTTCCAGTGAATGCGGCTGCATTTCCATTTCTGTCAACAACAGCCACCTGCCTTTTCTCCTTGAGTATATCGGGGGAGGTCAGCTTTTCCACTACCTCCGCTGCAGAAAAACTCCTGAGAAGTTCCAGGCCTTCTGGCCCATAAGATACATTGGCATAAGCCTGTGTTGCAACTGCCCCAACTGACGGCTTTGCCCAGGGAACGGTTGATCCTGCGGCCAGGTACTTGCTTGCAACACCAACTCCCCATGCCTCCTGGTTCTTGTCATAACAGACAACTGAGAAAGTCATACAGTTCCATGGATCAGTACCGGATAAATATAATCTATTGGAAACAATGAAATTGTTTAATAGTCGTCTAAGATCACAAATGCATATGAAGGAAAAAGTCTCTGAGATCATGACCACCCAGCCAATCACTGGCACAGTACCCAGCCCACTCAATGAAATTGTGAAAATACTCATCAAAAACAACCTGACAGGACTTCCAATGAAAGATGTCAGGAACCACTATGCAGGAATAATAAGCAGGCGGGATATATTTGCAAATCCTGTCGAGACACAGGCTGCATTAGTGATGAGAAACGCAAAGACCGTAAAGGAGGATGACACCATACAGTATGCCGCAATAGAAATGCTGAACCAGCACAGAAGGCATCTGACTGTTGTGAATGAAAAAAATGAAATCACAGGGATCCTGACTCCGCAGAATTTCCTGCAGGTGGTGAAGGAAAAATACGGGAGCATAAAGGTAAAGGACCTTTTGAAAACAATAACAATACCAATATGGGGAAAAACTCCCATCAGCATGCTCCCCACACTCATGAGACTTTCAGGCGTTTACACATATCCAGTTGTAAATTCAGCTGGAGAATTCCTTGGGCTTGTAACTGACAGGGATCTTTTTGACAAAATCGATCTGAAATCAACAACCGTGCTCTCTGAGGCAGGACTTGGAGAGGACGAGGACCCATGGTCATGGGGCGGAATAAGAAATGTCATAACCTATGTCATAGAGAAGAGCAACATACAGCTTCCCGATATTCCCGTGGAAAAGATCATGGTAAAAAACCCCGTGGTAGTTTCACCCAATGATCGCCTGGAAACCGCGGTAAGAAACATGCTGACCGGAAACTACAACCAGCTTCCTGTGCTTGAAGACAGCAAGATAATTGCCGGAATGCTTTATGATATTGAGATAATGAGAGTATTTCTATGAGCAGCTTTGAGGAAATAATAGAGCTTGCAAAGAGGAGAGGTTTCTTCTGGCAGTCATTCTCCCTTTATGGGGGCCTTAACGGTTTCTACGATTATGCGCCGCTTGGATCACTGCTGAAGGACAACATAATTTCAGTATGGAAAAGATTCTATATGGATGCCGGGGCAATATTTATTGACACACCGGTTGTTACTCCAGAATCTGTCCTGAAGGCTTCAGGCCACCTTGACAAATTCGCCGATATTGCCTCCGAATGCCCTAAATGCCATGCAAAATACAAGCTCGAGAGCCTTGTGGAAAAACTGGGCATTGCAAATCCTCCTTCCTCTGTAGATGGTTACCTTGACGTACTAAGGAATAATGAGGTAAAATGTACTGTCTGCGGGACAAGGCTGGTGGACGCTTACCAGTTCAACCTTATGTTCAGGGTAACAAACAACAGCGAGGCATTTGATCTTTACCTGAGGCCTGAGACAGCCCAGGGCATAATGATCAACTTCAAGCTCCTGAATAATTTTTACAGGGGAAAATTGCCAATGGCAGTTGCACAGGTCGGTAAATCCTTCAGGAACGAGATCTCCCCGAGACAGGGCCTGATAAGGATGAGGGAATTCAATCAGGGCGAGGTCGAGGTTTTCTTTGATCCTGAACATGAGGATTGGGGAGAGATACCTGAGGGAGAGAAGTTCACCCTTGTACCTAACAGCGGTGACGAGATAAGTGAGAGCATAAAGGAAGCGCACAGATCAGGACTTATAAAAAACGGAGCTCTTGCCTATTTCATGAACCTCACTGCCCTTATTCTCCTGAGGGCCGGTGTGGACGGAAGAAGACTGAGATTCAGGCAGCACAGGAAGAATGAGCTTGCGCATTACTCCTCGGACTGCTGGGATGCTGAGGTTCTTATTGACCATGACTGGATTGAGGCCGTTGGAATATCAGACAGGGGTGATTATGATCTGACCAGGCATCAGGAGTTTTCCGGCGAGAATATGTCGGTAACTGTGGACGGGAGAACCTTTATTCCCAAAGTTGTTGAACCCGCTGCCGGTTTTGACAGGATCCTTACTGCGGTCCTGTTTCACTCTTACTACACCAGGGAGAATGGAAACAGAGTTTTGGGGCTTGCATGCGATGTCTCCCCATATTCGGCATGTGTCCTACCGCTTATGAAGAAAGATGGCATAGCTGAGAAGGCAAAGGAGCTTCTGGTGAAGCTTACTGCGCATAACCAGTCAGTTGCATATGATGAATCCGGGTCCATTGGGAGAAGGTACGCAAGGCAGGACGAGATCGGTACTCCTTACTGCATAACAGTCGATTACCAGACCCTGGAGGACGAGACAGTAACGATCAGGGAAAGGGATTCCACAAAACAGATAAGAATGAGGATAGACGACCTCCTGATGCACGACAATACATTCAGGAATGACAGTTTAAAAAAATTTATTCAATCTTCGAAATCCTGATGATTCCCGTGGGGCAGGATCTTGAAGCTTCCATGTTTTCATCCAGGTCCTTCTCCCCTATAACTTCATGCCTGTAACTTGCCTTCCCGTCTGTATCCATGAACCAGTTTGAAGGGCACAGGGCAGTGCATATTGCATCGCTCAGGCAACCCTTCCTGTCAAGTGAAATCCTGTATTCTGACATATTTATTCACCACCATATTTTACCAAGATCTTTTTCAGTGCATTGAAAGACAGCAATGCACATTTTTCCCTGCTGGGTCCGAGCTTTATACCGATAGAATCCAGGTGTTCCTTTTCCGTAATTTTCTTCAGTTCTTCTATGTTCTTTCCCCTTGCCTCATCTGTCAGGATTGAGGCAGAAGCCTGGCTGATTGAGCATCCTCTTCCAACAAACCTGATGTCCTGGACTCTATTGTCCTTAATTAACATTGACACCTTGACTGCATCCCCGCATACGGGATTGTATTCGGTTATCTCATCCGTAGGGTTTTCAACTACCCCGGAATTGTGAGGATGCCTGTAATGCTCCATTATGAATTCCATCTGCTCTTCATCGTCCATGATCATACACCTTCCTTATTTTTTCAAGCTGATCAAAAAGCTTCTCCACGTCATTCCTTGTGTTGTATATATAATACGATGCCCTTGAGGTGGCTACAACCCCAAGCCTGTGATTGAGAGGCATAGCGCAATGGTGCCCGGATCTTACAGCCACATCAGCTTCATCGAGAGATGAGGATACATCATGCGGGTGAACTGATGACCCGATTACCATACCGTTATCCCTGAACTGGCTGTCCATATCCATTGGAGGTATCTCCCCCATGTTAAAAGAGTAAACGCCACCCCTTGCATCCGGATTCCGTGGCCCATAAGAGACCAGATCATCGATGTTGTATTCCTCCTCCAATTTTAATGTGTAGTGGATAAGGTCCATCTCGTGATCCCTGACCTGATCCATTCCAATTTCATCCAGGTAGTCCACCGCAGCCGAGAGACCTATTGCACCCTCCATATTGGGAGTCCCAGCCTCGAACTTGAGCGGAACATCGTTCCATGTGGACCCTGAAGTTGAGACTGTCCGGATCATCTCCCCTCCTCCAAGGAAGGGATGCATCTCCTCCAGCATTTCCTGCTTTCCGTATAAAACACCAATACCAGATGGGCCAAGCATTTTATGCCCTGAGAATGCAAGGAAATCACATCCAATATCCCTGACATCCACTTTCATGTGGGGAACACTCTGTGCCCCATCAACTATGAAAATGCTCCCATTATCATGAGCCATTTTCCCCATTACCCTTACAGGGTTTATGGTGCCCAGGAGATTCGATACCTGCGTCATTGAAACTATCCTGGTCCTGGGGGTAAGCTTCCTGCTGAAATCTTCCATGTCCAGCTTCCCTTCTTCGGTTATGTCTGTATAGGAAACTTTTATTCCTCTCTCTTCGAGGAACTGCCATGGAACTATGTTTGAATGATGCTCCATGATCGATATAAGGACTTCATCTCCAGCCACAAGGTCTCTCCCAAGAGTATAAGAGAGAAGGTTCAGGGCTTCAGTGGTATTTCTGAGGAAGACTACCTGTTCAGGACTGGCCGAACCTATAAAACTGGAAACGTTTTCCCTTGCTTTTTCATACATGTCTGTGGCAATCTCGCTTAAGCTGTATATGCCCCTGTGAACATTGCTGTAATAATTTTCGTAGAAATAGGTTACAGCGTCTATAACTTTTTTTGGCTTCTGTGATGTTGCCGCGCTGTCCAAGTATGTAAGGTTACGGTTTTTTTCTGAATGAAAAATTGGGAAATCCTGCTTAATCTTTTCCCATTGTGCCAAGAACTGTGCCTTCTGTGTATTTCTTTATCCTGTTGTTCATGAACTCGCTGTTTGATTTCTCAATCACGTATGAAACAAATCCCTCTGTTATCATTGACCTGGCCGTGTTCTCGTCTATTCCCCTTGACCGGAGATAAACGATTTCGTCCTCGTTCACGTTGCTTATTGCTGAACCATGTTTTGATTTTGTATTGCTGTTCTTGATCATGAGTCCAGGTTTTGAATTGGCATAACCTTCCTTTGAAAGCAGGAGTATCTTTGAATCGTAAAATCCGGTTGCGTTTACGGCTTCAAACTCAAGATCGATGTTTCCCCTGTGTATAGTTGAGCTTGTTCCTTTCACGACACCCCTCACATGAATATCTGCTGTTGAGGATTTTCCAACCTGAAAACTGCTGTCCCGAATGTCTATTTTCTGCTTTGCGTCAGAGAAACTGACTCCATAGACACGATAATCTGAACTGTCGCCTATCTGCTGTGACTCATTCCCGAATATTACCCTGCTGCCTCCATGGTTTATGTGGAATATCTGGAATTCCGTATACCTGGACTGGAATGATTTTACGAATGACAGATCGGTCACTGACAGTGACTTATCCTGTACATAGTTGAACTGCACCTTTGAATATTCATCCTGGAAGAAGTAGATATTCTTTCCCTGCACAGCATCGCCGTCTGATGCACTTTCATTGACCTCGGTGTAGTTTAGTTTTGATTCCTCACCGCAGGAAACCACAGTCTTGTATGCGTATGAATCTGTCCCGTTAGAGAGATTGTGCACGGTTATGTCTGCCTTCACATTCTTTCCAACCTTAACAAAGAGTCCTCTCTGCCATGCGGAATTGATAAGGAATTCAGTCCGGTCATCTCCAAGATGCTTGTTGTCAAGAAACCTTGATCTTATAACAGAATCCCTGGCAGCTTCAACCAGATCCATGACTTCTACCCCTTGTGGAAGATTCTCGACTGATTCCAGCTTGCCGTTAAGCACTTTTATGTTGGCTTCCTTTATGAACTGGGGATTCCTCGGGGACTGGCTGAATTCCCCATAAAGCATCCTTTCCAGGTCCTTGTCCGTGACTTCCACATATTCGCTTACAGTTGGGCTTTCCTTGAAGCTCCGAACCGGTGTCTTGAGAAATGCGAGAAATGAATCCCGCCTGAACTCAAAAGCTTCGTCATTGAGCCTTGTTTTTAATGTTTCCGGGTATGTCTCCATGAAAGATCATCCTACCGCGCCCATCTTGCTCATTTCAAGTTTTACCAGGCGGTTCATTTCAACTGCAAATTCCATGGGTATCTCCTTCATTACGTCATCCATGAAACCCAGGACGATCATGGAACTGGCCTCTTCTTCGCTCAGGCCCCTTGACCTCAGGTATGTGAGTTCTTCAGTACCTATCCTTCCAACTGTTGCTTCATGGCCGAACGTCGCTGTAGGTTCATATATTTCATCGTGCGGGTATGTAAATGACGTGGATTCATCGTTTATGAGAAGGGCATCACACTGGACATGACTCTTTGAATTTATTGCCCCCTTGTTCATCCTGAGCAGACCTCTGTAAATGGCTTTTCCATCCTCTATACTGATACTCTTTGCCACTATCCTTGATGATGTGTGTGGAGCAAGGTGAATTGCCTTAGCACCGGTATCCTTTACTGTCCCAGGTCCCGCAAGCGATATGTTGAGGTTGTGTGTTGAAGCGTATGGACCTCTCAGGTATGATGAAGGATAAAGCATTGTGACCTTTGAACCCAGAGATCCCCCAACCCATTCCATCTGGGCATTCTCCTCTACCCATGCTCTCTTCGTGGGCATGTTGTAAACACTCTTTGACCAGTTCTGAACGCTTGTGTATCTTGCCTGTGCATTCTTCTGCACGTAAATTTCCA
>JAJYYD010000099.1 GCA_021801305.1 Thermoplasmata archaeon | reverse complement strand
CTGGTGGCAGATTCTATGGAGTGTCCAATGGTATGGCCGAAGTTGAGTATGCTTCTCTCCCCCGTCCTGTCGAAGAAGTCCCTGTTTGATATCTCGCTCTTTATCCTGACGCTCTTTGAAATGAGCTTTATGAGATCATCACCGGAAGCCAGTGATTTTATATCGTCGTATTTTGCAAGCACCCTCAGTATGGTCTCATCCTTTATGATGCCGTACTTTATCATTTCGCAGACACCATCCCTGATCTTCAGTGTATCATCGCCCTTCAGGAAGTCGGTGTCAATTATTATTGTGCCGGGATTGTAGAATGTCCCTATAACATTCTTGACCCCCGAGAAATTTATGCCGTTCTTGCCTCCTATGGAACTGTCCACCTGGGCAAGGAGAGTTGTAGGGACCGCAAGAAAATCTGTTCCTCTCTTGTACGTTGAGGCAACGAAACCTGCTAAGTCTCCCACCGTACCTCCACCTATGTATATGATCAGTGAATCCCTTTCAACTCCTCTTTCTATGAGTACGCCTATTATCTTCTGGTAGTTCCTTATATTTTTCAGGTTTTCCCCGTCGGTCAGCACTATTCTCGTGAGTTCTCCCCTCAGGGATGTGAGCCTTGGAATCTTGTCTGCGTATAGATCGTCAACAGTCTTGCTTATCATGAGTACAACATGCCCGTAACGGTCTGCCTCCGAGACTATGTGATGCATGGTCCCCGGGCCTATGACTACAGATACCTCCTGCCCGTTAAGGTTCAGTATCATCCTTTCAGCGTTGACTTCTATTCAGACTCACCAATGAAACGATCAGGTATTCGGATAAATACCTTTGTGAAACAGAGGCCCTTCTCATGTCAATTCATGTGGTATCCAGGTGCATCTTTTTGAATCCGGCCATAATTACAGGATTATCATTGGTCTTCAGCTCAGGTCTGTAAATTTTTCCCATGCGCGTATTTCCCGGTAAATATTTATTATTGATACAACACTTGCCTCCTATTGGTAATTTTATGAGCTTCAAGGGTTTGAAGAAGATTCAGGATGTCAGGATTGACGGTTACAGCAGAATTTCAGATCATGGTGTTATTGCAAACAACAGGACTGCAGCCCTTATAAGCATGGACGGAACCATTGACTGGGCCTGTTTTCCGAACTTCAGTTCCCCTCCTATTTTTTCATCCATTCTGGACAGGAACAAAGGCGGATACTTTTCCATTATGCCTTCGGCTAAAGATGATGTTTACGTTTCGCAGTATTACAAGGAGTTCACAAATATACTTGTCACGGAGTTCATCAAGGACGGGAAAACCATACTCAAGATAACCGATTTTCTTCCCGCAACTGATTACACAACCATAAGTTTTCCAGAGATTCACAGGCTTGTGGAAACACAGTCCGAGGACGTTTCAGTGGAACTTAAGATGAAACCTGTTTTCAGCTACGGAACTGAAAGCTACCACGTGTCAAAGAGGAAATCCGGGTATGTGTTCAATGGGCCGGAGACCAGCTTCGGCATTGTTTCAGATATACCTCTTGATCTGGATGGGGATATGGTGTCCACAACATTTCTCATGCCAAAGCGAAGCTCAAAGTGGGTACTAACAATATACGGCATCAAACACCTCAACGATGTGGAGGACTATAAATCGTACGAAAGACTGGAAGAGACATCAGAATACTGGCATACATGGTCTTCAAAGAGCATTTACAAGGGCATCTACGACAGCGAGGTAATGAGATCCGCCCTTACACTGAAAGGACTGTTTTATGAGCCTACCGGCCTTATGGTCGCAGCTCCCACTGCCAGCCTTCCCGAATCCATCGGGGGAGAGAGAAACTGGGATTACAGGTTCACCTGGGTCAGGGATACCGCATATGTGATCGAATCCCTTGCTCTGCTTGGATACAAGAGGGAGGCGACAAAGTTCCTTTACGATATGATGGAGATCATAGAGAAGGATGGCAGGATCCGAACCATATATACAATAAACAATGACCTCAGCCTTGATGAGAAGATACTTGACATGGAAGGTTACAGGGGATCAAAACCTGTGCGTATTGGAAACAAGGCATCTTCACAGCTCCAGATCGACCAGTACGGTTCCATCATAAATGCGATTTTTGCACTTAATAAAGTAGGGGGCATCATCAACTCCTACCTCTGGAACTTTGTTGGGGAGACTCTCGATACGCTTGCTGATCTGTGGCAGAAACCGGATTCAAGCATATGGGAATTCAGGACTGAGCCCCGCCATTATGTCTATTCGAAACTGGTTGCATGGGCAGCCTTCAGCCGGGCCATTGAGATGGGAAAGGATCTCGGATTCAGCGGACCTTACAGGAAATGGCAGTTCTTTGCGGACAAGATAAAACAGGACATACTTGAGAAGGGCTTTAACCCGAAGATAAACGCTTTCAGCCAGTATTATGGCAGCGACCAGACGGATTCTGCGCTTCTGAGGATGCCCCTCTTCGGTTTTCTTCCTGCAGACGACTACCGCATTAAGGGTACTGTTGAGAAGATAGAGAAGGACCTCATGACGCCGGATCACCTTTTCAGGAGATATCTTGAGGACGACGGTCTCAGGGGCCGGGACAATGCATTCCTTCTTCTCTCGTTCTGGTATGTTGAGGATCTTGTCATGATGAACAGGGTCCAGGAAGCCAAGAACATCTTTGATTCACTGCTTGAGAAAGGCAACCACCTGTGCCTGTTCGCCGAGGAAGCCGATCTGGACACTGGAGTCCTCATGGGCAATTTCCCGCAGGCAATCACGCACCTTGGCGTCATAAGGGCAGCGTTCAAGCTGAACAAGGTCCTGAGGATAAACTCCAGATCCGACGGATATGGAAAACGTGTGGAAACAGTAGGCAAGATGTAGATGCCGGACATGCAGCACACATGATACTGGCAGCAATCTCATTTTCTCACTTTTTACGCTGTCCGCAAGACTTTACAACAATACCCTGATATTTGCATGTGCATGGTTCACTGAGAATATACAGGACTGAAAGTTTCGATCCGGCTTATGTGGATCGTTTCCGCATGCTGGAAAGCAACGCCGATCCGGTTTTCCATTTCCTCATATCAGATGGCATAATGGTTGATTTCAGGACTGCATTCATGCCCAAAACACTTGAATCAATGCGTATCCAGAGGATTCTCACGTCGTACCAGCTTCAGAGAATACTCATGGAATCAGATGATTATCCTTACTTTATAGCCGTCATGTCCCATTCAATATCTGACTGGAAGACTTCAATACTGCAGAGCATACTTGATGTCCTGAGGATAAAGACATACTACAGGGGATGCAGGATAGACATGAACATAATCGGGGAAAGGGACATACACGAACTTTACATGGGAAGCACAAAGGTTGCAGGAAGAACAGTAAAAATGGACAGGAGGGTATTCAGGTGGGACGAACAGTACTGACCGCAAGGCAGATCATGGATATGGTGGAGAAGAGGTACAGGACAATGGAGAAGATCATGTGCCGTGAGGATGCTGAAATGCTGGAGGATATAATCAGGAATGGAAGGAAGCATTCACCGGAGATATCTTACTCAGGTGAGGAGGCTGAAACCGGCATCCTCCTGTTTTCAATTATTGAAGTCATGAACCGCCTTAAGAAACTGGAAGCAGAGAATAAGCCATGAAGACCATCATAAACGGCACCGGCCTTGACAGAATAAGGATATGGCATTATGACGGCAGGAATGTAAGGTTTGAATCCTTCATGAACACCGCATGGATATTTGTCCATGGAACGCCATATGACCTGGATTTCCTTGCAAACCAGCTCGACAGTGTCCCCTGGGCAGGCTACAGCAGGGAAAGAATGAGGGATGTTTACGGATACATGGACGGTTTAAGGATCAGCATCAGGCCATCACTTGTCCCGGAAATAATCCGGGCCATAGAGACCATCGGCATGGGGCGGAAATATTCCATCTACAACGGGGACATAAATCCTGTCCTGAGATTCATGTCAGAAAAGAGGATCAGGTTCTTCGATCTTGAAAATCCGGAGGACATGGACGTTGAGATTCCATGGGTATCGGTTGTGCCAGTATACTCACCCGGAGGCCTGAAGCATATAGTCATTGACGGGGAAGCCATAAAACCTGACAGATCAGGCCTGGAAGCTGCATACGAAGCAATAAGGAATTCCAGATTCATAATATACGGGAACAGGGGTGATTCCTTCACCTCCATGATGAAAGATCTTTCAAATTCCGGCTTGTACATAAAGGGGATTCATGCCGGAAAGATGAGTGTGTACCAGTCATACGGGCAGGTGCACTATAAAAGCCCATGGATCAGGATAGACGGAAAGATATGCATGGACATGGATTCATTCATTCTGCAGGAGAGCGGCATGGAGGGTGCATACGCAATGTCACGCATGTCATCCCTTCCACTGGAATCAGCATCGGTTGTAACGCCGGGAACAGCAGTCTCCTCAATGGAGGTTTCACATGCAATAGGAAGGGGCATACTCATACCTCTTTACAAGGATGACCATGAGGAGTGGAAGAGCGTGGGCGACCTCCTGGATCGGGACCGTGGAGGCCTGGTCCTGCAGCCGGATCCCGGACTGTACTGCAATGTTTACGAGATAGATTTTTCATCCATGTATCCCAGCATAATGGTCAATTACAACCTCTCACCGGAAACAGTAACAGGTTCCGAAAGGCCCATGGTTGGTGAATTTTCACATGGAGGCCACAAAGGTTTCCTTTCTGAATCACTTCAGCATCTCCTGGAAACAAGGCTTTTCTATAAGGGCATCAAATGGAAAAATCCAGTATACGCAGCAAGAGACACCGCGCTTAAATGGATGCTCCTCACCTCCTTCGGATATACAGGATATAAGAATGCAAAGTTCGGGAAGATAGAGGTGCATGAAGCCATAACATCACTGGGGAGGGATATACTTGCATGTTCCATAGGAATTGCGCACAGGATGGGGTTTCAGGTCATACACGGCATAGTGGATTCCATGTGGGTTATGGGGGATGGCGACGTGGATGCACTGATCAGGGAAATATATCATGAAACCGGCATAGGAATAGTGCTTGACGGGTATTACAGGTGGATAGTATTTCTCCCCTCCAGAAGTGGAATCGGTTCACTGAACAGGTACATGGGGCTGAGGCATGACGGCACATTCAAGGTCCGTGGAATAGAGCTGAGGAGAAGTGATATGCCAAATATTGTGAAGCAGTTCCAGGAGGATGCCCTCAAGCTGTTCGGGCAGTGCATGAACCCTGCAGACATATATTCAAGAAGGCTGGACCTGAAGGACCTGGAAAACTCATACATGGAGAGGATAAGGAATTTCTCCGAAGATGACATTGAAAATTTCAGGATAAACTTCAAGATAACAAGGAGAAGGGAGGAGTACAGGGTCAGGAACATCCAGAAGCAGGCCCTTGACAAATTCAGCAGGTCCGGCATAGAGGTTAATCCCGGCGAGAGGATACCGGTCTCGGTTGCAGACAGGAAGAGGGGCATCCTGAACATGCAGCCGGATCAGGTAGGCATAGACCGGAAATTCTACATGAAGTATATGAAAAGGGCATTCGAATGCTTTGATTACCTTGTTGAGGCATCATCCCCGCTCTGTGTGCAGAGGGACATCAGAGAGTATTTTCAATGATCTTCTCAATCTTCCCGCTCAATACTGCAACAGGAACATCACTTATGCCTATGAGCTTTGATACGCCCTTCCTGTCGCCATTTCCCACAATCCTGCCGTCTATGAGTCCTATTGTCTCAAGCTTCTTCACGATCCTGTATATCTTGGATGAATCCATCTTCTTCATCTCATACTGCTCGCAGAAAGAATCTGCCTGAAGTATTATTGAGCTTATCTGTGTCTCAGTTTCATTCATGAGGCACCTGCATATGGAAAGAAGCACAACAAGTTCATCATTGTCAAGTTCGGCAAGCTTGCTCTCCGTTATGTATGGGTTTATGAGTGCCTTGGCAGCCCTTACATCCTCATTTTCAAGCATCTCGGACTTCCTGTATTCCGATATGTACGCAGACTTCTGGAGGAGCTCTATGGCAACCCTGCCGCTTCCAAACTGCTGTGCTATATCTGAGATGAAGTAAAGGATATCAGGGGTGTATGAAGTATCCACAAGCGCAAGCCTGGCTCTTTCCTCTATTATGCCGTAAAGCTCGTCCTGGGTGTACCTCTGGAACCTCAGGCTGGAGAATATCCCGACCGATCTCCTGTCATCCCTGGTCATGTACATGAGGGGATTGTCAATGGAGATCATCACGGTGGAAACCGGTACAGAATAAAGCTCACGTGCCCTGAGAAGGTTATAGAAGCCGTCATTGTCATTCCTAAGTATGTTGACTGCCTCATCTATGACAAGCACAAGCCCGGTTTTCCTTGCCTCCAGGCTCTTCTTGATGATCCTGAAAATGTCCTTGTAAGGCAGGGACCTGTTTGCAGTGATGCCGCCAAGCCTGTTGATAACATCAAGGAGAAGTATTTTCAGGTTGCCGAAAGACAGGGCATTCTCATAGATCATCAGGGGGTCCTTTTCCTCCCTTATGAGGAATTTCAGGGACACAGTTTTCCCGGTCCCGGAATCCCCGTATATTACAAGGTTGGTGTATATCCCTGATTTTATGGGTTCAATGAGTATTTTCCTTATATCCGCAAGCTCCTTTTCACGGAAGGGAAGTTTTGAAGGTGTGTATGAGAAATCCAGTGGCTCGGAATTTTTAACAATCAACAGTAAAGTGTATTGGTAATGAAATATTAGTTTTTCACTCTTTGAAAAAAATGAGTAAATGGTTTGAAACAGGGCATCAGGCGCTGCTTATTGACGGAAGTGAAGTGAATTCGCTCCTGTTCTCAAGACCCCATTTCTTTACTTTCTCTATGTCAACTCCCTTCTTCTTGGCAACGGATTCGACAAACTTCATCATTGCGAAACCACCGGATGATATGATTGTGCCGGTGCCAAGCCTTGAAATGAAGTTCCCTGTGCTGTCCCTGTATCCGTCACGGGCAGACATCTTTGCAAGATGCCTGTAGGAAGCATAGTAGACTGCGAGCTGTTCGGTTGTCAGCAGGTCCTTGTTAAGGTTCCTGGACTTGATCCTTCCGAGAGGTACATTCACAAGAGGCGTAATGGTGAATTCAAAGGGCCTTCCCTCAGCATATGAGTTGCTCAGCCTGTTTATCATTGCAATTGTATCCCACTCGTCCTGCACAGTTTCTCCCTCCTGCCCGACCTGTATAGTGAAAGCAGGCCTCCAGTAGTTCATGGTCTGCACATAAACCCCTTTCCAGACAATCTGTTCCCATGATCCGTCAGGCCCAATCCTGAGCGGCATTGTCTTGTTTGGCATATGCCTCTTTGCCAGTTCATCGCTTCCTGTTTCAACCCCGGTCTGGATGCCGATCCAGTTCCTTGGCCCGGCTTTCAGTATTTTCGAGAACTTGGCAATCATGTCGGGGAAACCGGCCGGTATGGAAACTCTTCCATGGGTGGGGTTGGCCGTTTTTATTCCGGGTACCTTCATGACTTCAGTGAACATCTCACTGAGTGCCTCTTCATTTGGATTGTACATGGGACCATGCTTGTATGCAAAAATCTCATCGGAGTGAAGCCATCCGTTGGTCAGGCCTGCTCTCTGGTTGACCTTTACCTCATTTACGATCCTTTCAACCGAGTTGTATCTCAACGGTCTGAGGGTAACTTCACAGAAATCGCATCCGACACCGCATCCCCTCATTACCTCAACCATTCCCTTCATGGAGGGGTTGACTATTGCCGGGATGTCCTCAAGCCTGGGGTAGGCCTGCTTGGTTATGCCTCTTGCCAGAAACATGTCATCTTTCTTCAGGACCTTCCTGAAATGGTCGTCATAGGTCATGTAACCCCTATAGAATAACTGCGGATCGATGCTGTCCTCTCCCATCTGCTCAAAAAGGATCTCTGCTATGTCATCAGCCTCGCCCTGGAAAACGTAATCAAACCTGTATTTGTCGATCTCATCCCTGAGAAGGGTGAATTCCCAGACACCGGGCCCACCCACTACGAGCTTGGCCTTCTTTCCTTCCCTGACATGGTTGATTCTCTCCATCAGGGTATCCCATTCCCTTCTTACCCATGCGTTCATCTGACCGCCGAAAAGGGCATAGTAGGACATTGTCGTGGGTCCGACACCAAGCGGGTCCATGGTTGTAACCGCTATTATCTCCGTATCACTGTCAACAAATCTCTCAAGGTAGTCCTCATGGGCCACCACAACATCTTTTCTGGGATATTTTCTAAGGAGTGCAGCCTCAAGTTTTCTCAATGCATAAGGTGCAAATACCGCCTCACCTCCGGGGTGTGCTGGGGGAGCAGGTCCCTTAAGGAACCTGTAAATGCTTCCCGGGACGGCCCTGCTCGGTGCGCAGGGCAGGAAATCCAGAAGAGGGAAGTTTCTGTATTCATAACTTAAAGTAGTATCTCCAACTAAAACAAATTTCGTCATATTGACCCTCTGTACTTTACTACTTAAATCCCGGTCATTCATAAATATTTTGTTAATTGGTGTTAAAATTAAAAGCTCCTCATGCAAATCAAAAGATAAAAAATTGATGGATTAAATTTAAGTACTAAAATCTGTAATTTTAATCCATACCTCAAGGTATGAGAACCGCTCTACCCTTTATTTTCCCGGCTTTCAGGAGGTTCAGGACATCATTTGCCTCTGACAGCTTATATTTTGTGGAATGAATCTTTATCTTCCCTCTTGCTGCGAGATCCAGTACAGAATACATATCACTCCTTGGGCCGATAACGCTTCCCCTGATCTGGATTTCATCCACAAAATTGATCCGGTCCATGCCGCCATGAACACCGAGAACAATGTTTCCGCCTGCCTTGACCAGCTTAGAAGCCGCATTTATGGCATCCTGGTTTGGTGAGAAGACAATGACCGAATCAGCTTTCCTGGCATGGTCACCGAGTCTGTCATATTTTACTCCCGGATTAAATACTTCATCAGCACCGCTTTCATACGCAAGTTCACTGTGTTCCTTTCCTGTCGAGACCGCCACGACCTTTGAACCGGTAAGCTTTGCTATCTGAACAACCACATGTCCAACGCCTCCAATTCCCATTACATACACAGTCTTCTCGGGGCTCAGATCTGCCTTCCTGACTGCCCTGTAGGCAGTAACTCCGGGGCAGAAGAGTGGCGCTGACAGTTCAGGATCAACTCCCTGTGGAACAGGATAAACATGCATGGCATCTCCAAGCAGATATTCGGCGTAGCCTCCATCAAGGGTTTCTCCCGTGATCTCCTTGCGGGGGCACAGGTTTTCTCTACCGGTAAGGCAGTATTCGCATCTGCCACATGTGGTCCAGAGGGGCTGTATTCCAACTTTCTGTCCCTTCTTAAGCCAGTCCACGCCATCACCCAGTTCTGCAATCTCCCCGATGATCTCATGGCCCGGTATTATGGGAAATCTTGAGGGCACACCGTCATGCAGCCAGTCTCCCTCAATCATGTGAAGGTTGGACCTGCATACTCCTGCTGATATAATCTTCAGGAGAACCTGCCCAATGGCCGGTTCCGGTCTGTCCACGTCTTCCAGCTTAAGCGGGTTTGTATTCACCGCTGCTGTCTTGTGCAATACCATCGCTTTCATGGTTTGCGATTTTACCATCTGTTAAAAGGGTTACCACAAAAACCTTATTAACAAAGGGAAATCATATATTTTCAGTGGCCGAATGTCCTCTCGATCTCGGCCAGCCCATGTTTAAGGTATGCATCATCCTGCTTCTCAATTCCATAAAGTGCGTCGATGATTCCGGATATGCGGACATAGAAATCGGATCTCTTCCCGAAACTATTGTCGAATTTAATCCCATTTCTTTTCATATATTCCATGAAAACTTTTGAAAATTCATTGCCGTAATCATAAACGAGTTCTGAATAATCCATTGCGGGATCTGACACAGATGCGTTTCCCCAGTCAAGCAGGCCGGATATTTTCATGGCTTCCCTGTCATAAAGTATGTTCCATCCTCCCAGGTCTCCATGTATAAAGCATGGAGTGAAATTAAACACCTCAGGTTTCAGCACATCCTTGAAATAACTCTCAATCCGAATTCCCGAGTTCCGGTCGATAGAGTTAAAAACGTGATCACGGGCAAGCTGGAGCATATCCATGTAATGTTTAATTAGAACTGTCCCACATTTTCTCTCAATTTCAGGCACCTGTTTCACGGGTATCGACATTATTTTCATGGAGATTCGGGATACGTCCCTGAAAAACTCCCTTCTTGCACCTTCTTCAAGGTCTTCCGGTTTAACCCGGTCCTCCTGCCTACCGTATTCCTTGTTTGTAATGTTCGATCCAGCAAGTCTTCTGTACAACGCAGCAAAATTCCCATCCTCCATTCTGCCGTAATGCAGAAATGAAGGTACTGGAACTGAAATCATTCCCTGCAAAAATCGTGAAATACGCACCTCCAGTTCCAGCTGCCTTACGTTTTCATGGTCCAGCGGTGTCTTCAGCATGTATCCTTTGCCTATCTGGTAAATCCTGTTGTTCCAGCCTTCCGCAATGTTAAATATAACGGAATTTCCCGGGTTTTCAATAAACGGTGCCACAAAATTCCTTATTACTGAAAAGTCAGGGGAGTTGTCCACCCGATGGAATAACAGCCTATAATAAAAAAGTTCTACAGGCATCAAGCCCATGGCAATATGTCATTATTTGACACAAAGAAGGAGAAATCCTTACAATAAAATATCCCAGGTTTGTAAATAAAGTGCATCCATCAGAGCCATCGTTCAAAGCGATCAGTTTTCTCCTGGTTGTAATAAGGTGAGGTTATATGTGCTTTGAACATGATACATACAGGATGTCATCTGAAGACTTTGTACAGTTCCCTGCACAGGAAGCAGACCGGTTCCATGTAACTGCGAAAATGGCAGATTGATGGGGAATCCTATGATCTGGTCACATTCAGTATGCAACAGTCACCGGAATTAACCCTGAAGTCCATACTGCTGAAATGCTGTTTTCCTTAACTGAAAAGGGATTTGAGTATCCGTTTGAGATCCATGCAAGAACGCCCAAAGAGAATCTGAAATATATCTGTCGATGGTTCATGAAATAAAAATGGTTTCATGAATAATCAAAATAAGAAACCTGTTCATAATAACCATATTCACTCCATGCAGCAACTCATTCTTGACAGGTCCCTGGTGAATGACTGGGCTGTAAGTTTAATCCCCTCAGCTACTGTTGGAAATATGTGGCTGTTCTCTATGAGGTCCCTGAAAGTAAGGCCGTACCTTATTGCATATACGCCTTCAATTATGAACTCGGCGGCATTGGGTGAAAGGACATGAATGCCGACAATCTTCTCGGTTTCTGAATCAACCACCATTTTGAAAATACCATGTTCTTCCCTGAGTATTCTCGCTTTTGGGACCAGGTCAAGTGGAACAGTTCTTGTGATGCTTTTTCTTCCAGTCTGATTATAACCCGATTCTGTGTATCCAACGGATGCAAACTGTGGTTCAGTGAAAACTGCCCATGGAACAAGCTGTAGGTTCACCTTCTTTTCAGTTCCGGCATATATGTTTGAAGCAGCAATGGAACCCTCACCGGCTGCCAGGGTTTCAAGTTTGTATCTCTGGTCAACAACATCACCTGCAGCATAAATGAGAGGGTTTGTGGTTTTCATGGTCTCATCAGTGAATATCCCTTTTGAGGAGTACTCCACCCCGGCCTTTTCCAGGTCGAGGCCCGCGACATTGGGGATTCTACCGGAAGAAACAAGTATTTCATCCACTTCCATTTCTTCTTTTCCACGCCTGGACTGTGTTTCAATTATCTTCTTTCCATTCCTTGAAAAAACTCTCATCACCTTTTTTCCGGTCCTGAATTCCATTCCCTCTGATTTCAGTATTTCCATGAGCTTGGCGCCAATTTCCTCTTCAATTCCGGGGGCAACTGTGTCATGTTCCTTTATGACTGTAACCTCTGTGCCAAGCCGCTCCAGTGACTGCCCTATCTCAAGTCCTATGAAGCCTCCACCCAGTATTGCAAGTTTTCCAGGCAGATTATTGAGGTCCCAGACCGTATTGCTGGTTAAATAACCAGTGTCTTCCAGTCCTTCTATATGTGGTATTTTTGTGGAAGACCCGGTTGCAATTATGAAATTATATCCATTCAGCTTTTCCGAATCACCGTTGTTATCAACAATCACTGTACTTTTGTCCAGAAACCTTGCTCTCCCTTCATAAATATCTATGTTGCCATATGACTTCAGGACATTCTCATACTTGTTCACCCGTTCTTCTTTCACTGCATCCCTTAAAGATCCCATGATCTTTCCGGAATTTATGGCCGGTTTAATGGAATCAATGCCGGGATACCTTGGGTGTGACTGGTTATGAACAACCTTTGCAGCTTCTATGAGATACTTGGAGGGAACGCATCCCACATTAACGCACGTTCCCCCAAGGGGTCCAAACCCGATCATGGCTATGGATGCCTGCCCTGCAGTTATCTCGCTGGCCTTTATTGCGGCAGAGAAAGCCGCAGCACCTCGCCCAAGTATTACGAGGTCATACTCACTTTTCAAGATCATTCCACCTTTCTTACCTGGGCTTTGTAATGGGATTTTTCTCCAAAAACAGGGATCTTTGAAAGATCTTCCGGCTTCATTCTGCTGTCGTCCACAACAGCGGATGCAGTTCCGTCCTTTAATGAAACAAATATCTCTGTGGCTCCGCCATCCTTAAGGCCATCACTCACCGTTCTCACGCAGTCATCACATGTCATTCCAAATACACGCATTGTTACTTTTTTAGATACCATGATCAAGAATTGTCAGATCATATAAATGGTGGAAAGTAAAGAAAAGTTTACCTTGTTTTGTTCATGTTTTCAAAGAAAGTAGAAAAAAATTTAACTCCATTGTGACTGTTGAAACATTGCCTATGAACCGGGAAGAAAAAGAGAGGGAAAGATCCAGAAGAAGGAAAACTATCTGCATGATCAGAAGCGGAAGTGACGTGATATGCGTCGATCCGGCTCTCCCAATATTCTCCCAGATAGGAAAAAAATATACCATGCTCATACTGGCCATTATGGAAAAGGAAGGATTGAGGAAAAATTTTAACGAGATCCTCAAAAGCATCCCCGATTCAAGCTCCACCATAATATCAAAACGCCTGAAGGAACTTGAAGAGATGAAACTCCTGGACAGGAATGAAAGGGAGGGAAGCGTCACGTATTCCCTTACCGAAAGAGGGAAAAGGATAATGGACTCGCTTATCCCGTTTTTGAAATTATCTGAAACTCTGGATTGAGGCTTCATTTGTAAATGATTTGCATATTACCTGCAATAAAACTTGAAAAAAAGTGAAGATACCTGTCTGAATGACCTGTCATGGATCTTAAAACTTTAAAGATGGTATCGGCAGTGTTTATTGCGCTTACCATAGTTATGGCCGGCCTTTTTGTATTTGAGTACTCAGGGCTCAGCAGCGAGAAAAGCGGCTACAACAGTCTGCAAGCCAGTTACAAGGCGCAGCAGGGCACAGTTGTTCTTGACAATGCTTATGCGCACTGGGATTACATAGCCATTGAAAATTCAACGCTTCTGCAGGGGCAATATACTGGTAATGCAACACTGCACTGGATTGGCGGCCCTCTAACCGGAACCTATACAGGAATCAGCAACATAACATCGACATGGAACAAATTCTTCGACCTATGGTCAGCAGTATGGTATTATACGGTGACACCACCCACAGTAACAGTCAACGGGAACACTGCTGCAGTTATATCGAACAACCAGTTTGTTCTCACACCGGTAAACAACCAGACACAGGTCCAGTATCTCAATATAAGTTACACTCTTGA
>JAJYYD010000018.1 GCA_021801305.1 Thermoplasmata archaeon | reverse complement strand
GAAGATATGGAAAAAGTAATAGGTGAGGTAATGATATCATCAAAGTCAAACAAACTTCTTTCATGACACCTCAATAATGATCCAGACAACTTATCCCTGACGATCTGCTGGATCTCCTCTGTAGTTTTTTCCAAGAGGTTCTGGGATTCTATCTCCTCTTTTGTAAAGCCAACCATCATTAGCAACTGTTCCCGGAACTGCCTGTCTAATGCCTTCTGATGTTCCTCAAGTTTTGCCTTTAATTCATCTTCTGACAGACCTTTTTTCTCTGTCTCTAAGAACTTGGTGGACTTCTCGTACGCCGATCGCATAGATTCTATCATCTCATCTGGCAACCTGCCTTTATTCACGGTATAACGGTGTTCGATATCGCCCACGTGACCCATAAAGAACGATCTGTAATCCCTCGCTATCAGCCTTTCGTCTTGGGCTAATAGGAGCCTCGAGTCAAAATATGCCCGCAGCACGTATGGTCGCCATTGAAATCCTGCATTGCGGATTGCATTCCTCATTGTATCCCCCACGTTGACGGCTGTTATGTGCTGCTTCCCTCTGTATCCTAACTTGGATGCCGTTATTATGGCAGATTCCGGTGTTATCGTCTCCCCTGACCTAATTCGTTCTATCAGATAGTTCTGCAGATACATGCAACCCTCCTGGCCTAAAAATGTGAAATACTTCTTTGCTGACTTTGAGAGTTCCTCTCTCACGATGACCTGTGCGGGGATCCTGAGAAAGGTTATCTGATCGCCTTCAACCTTCAGATCAGGGATATCCTTTACCTTTAATCCGTCTGTTCCCAGATAGTTTCCCATGACACCTATCCTGACTCCAGTGAAAGCAACCAGTGCACATGCAGTCCTCTCCCTGCTGTCCCCCGCATTGAATATCCTCTTAAGCTCGTCAGGAGTGGGTATCCTCTCTTCTGCTAAAGTAGGGGATCTGTCGGCATCCTTGACCTTTATCTGCCTGGGGAGCTTTATTCCATTGAACAGAAGCCATGACTTGACGCCCTTTATTGCACTTTTGATGTACGATCCTGCATTGCCTTTCTCCTCTCTCTTGATAACATAATCATCGATGAGATCCGCCAATGCCTTATCCTTTAATTTAAGCAGTTCCTGGGGAGTCTTTCCCATTTCCGTACAGAATGCACCCAGCCTCCTGAGATATATATCACCGGTTATCCTCGAACCCGTATCAACGCTATGCTTCCATCGGGCCATGTCCCTATCCTTGAGTAGGTATCCATACCTGTTCTTTCCCATGCCTATCAGGTGACAATACGTATACACTATTTAAGTTTTTTAAACCATATACGGTATGAACCCGGGCAGCCCCATTTGATCTAGGTCTGGATTCGTACATCGATACCAATTCCGTCATTTCTCCACTTCCCGGAATTATCCACCCGAGGCGGGATCTAACCACCTCCGTAACTTCCTAATGGGAACGTGGGTGTAACGCTGAGTGGTACGAAATGACCTGCGTCCGAAATGGATGTGGACCATTCGAATATAGATCAGTTTTGATCCGTGATACCCTTTCAGAAGGGATGAGGCGCACCAGTGCCATGCAGCGTGCCAGTGAAATTTTTGATATCCGTGAAAGCCTCGATCTTTTTGGCAATATTTCTGATGTAGTCATAAGTCATTTCCCTTAGTGTTGTGAATAATGGTGTTGGATTTCTATAAAGCAATCTTTTTGGCATAACCCAGGAAGTAATGCTGCTAATATACGAGAAGAGGTTTAAACAGAAATGACTAAATAACTATTTTCATGCTTCAAGTTAATCCAAATATAATGTTTATTCACCCTCAATATTAGAGTCAATCATCTCACTGAACGTAAGAATTTCCCCATAACGGTTTGTTTCCTTATGAATAGAAAACTGATGTGTCATTCCCCCTAACTTTTTCCTAATTCTGCCGATACATAGCATTCAAGAGCAACAGGACTAAGAAATAAAATGAAGATGATGAATAAACTACCCTCGGTCTCAATGTAGCCTCCTTAATTGGGATTTTTTCCGACTTCAATGTTTCTCATGATTGTTTCCAGCCTCTTATGGAAATAAGGGCTGTTCGACTATATACCAGTCTCCCTGTCAATTCTTTTCGGTGCTGTTTCATTTTTGACTTTTTTGGCCAATTGTTAAACTGAGACAGGCATTCCTTGATGGCCCTGGGACAAGCATAGGAGGTTTAACTGCATCTGTTCAACAGTACACCATGGAATGTTGGATTCGAGGATGTATGTTGATCAATTCGGTTGGTTATGCTTCCTCTCGAATTATATCGCTTCAGTAAGTTTGCCTCTTTTCCATAAAACTAAAGAAATTGTTTTTAGGCAGATAATTGATGTATAAATGTGTCAAGGTACATAGTTGCTTATGATGCCCAGGCTAATGTAGCTTATATAAGAACCAGCGGGAGCAGAGTTGAGGACTCATCAATAACGTTAACAAAAAGGGACAACTGGTGGGGGAAAGAGGTCCTGCACTTTTTCAGTAGCAAGGTGAATATTAATGAATTATTGACAAGGCAGTTTGAAAACCTTGTTTCAGTGGTCAAATGATGGTTTTTATAAACATATGCTCATGCTCCAATAAACTGAGTCAGTGTTGAAATGACTAGATCAAAATCAGGAACGCTTCCTACCAGGCTAGGAATTTCTTTTTCCCATTGGGATTTCAATCTGCTTGCCCTTTCTAACAGAATGTCCCTGTTAAATTCCAGGGAGTAGTATTCAAGCTTTCTTGTTACCAGATGTGGATCAAACTTCACATTTTTCTGACTCATGTAATATACATCGTACAAGTCTCGCGCCTTGGTTCGCGTCATCAGGGCCCTGATCTTTTCTGACAGAATCTCCCTCGGATCCATAAAAATAACCAAATATGGTTGGAGATCACTGTATAACGGAATTACCATACGATTTATCGGGGCGAGAAGAATCCCTTCTCTCAAGCTTATGTCAATTCGAATGGTTTGAATTGAGATTGGCCCATGAAACAAAGGTCCCTCTATCTTCAGCTTGTAGCTGATTGAAATATTATTTTCGGACTTCGACACGGAACTTGTGTAGAACCTCCCCACTTCTTCCAGGCTCCGTTCAAGTTTCTCCCTGCTAAGATTTTCAGAGGCTGTGAAATCGAGATCCTCCGAGAACCTGTTCAGCCCAAAGCACTTTTGAAGGGCTGTACCCCCTTTGAATGTCAGTTCGGGACCTGTTCTGGAGAAAATTCTGGAAAGGGCTATGTGCTGGAGATAATCCTTCTCTTTCTGGTAAAGATTGAAATCTATCGGTGTCTTGATGAGCTCCTCTCTATTCAGCATAAATTATCCTCCACTTCGTGTTTTTAGATTTACCTTCTTCCCCAAATCTCACGTACCTTTCCGATCGCAATTCCTCCAGCCTGCCTGTGTCGCATCCTGCCATTTCCAGAAGATAACCGAGCCGGCTTATAGTTGCCCTGGAATTCATCCGTATCCCGTAATCCATCAACTTCTCTTTGTCAAGGTGTGAAATGCTGTCCATTACTACATCCATAGTCTCATTTGTGTACAGGTTCATGTAAAGCGAGTCGATAATAGCCTTTTCGAGAATGGCAACCATGCTTCCATTGATCCTGGAATAACCAAAAATCCTGTCCTTCATGAATTTGATGAACCTGATCCTGTAACCTTCCACTTCGAGTGCCAAGTGCTGAACTGATGAAATGACCTGGATTTCAATAGGCATTTGAGTCGTGACATTATGAAAGGCAAAGGCAGAAATGAGGCTTATATACGAAGGAACAACAATCTTTGTGGCAATTTCACTCACTTCGGCGTCATGGACATAGTATATTCCCCTGGTTGCCCTTTTGATTTTGGACATTGCAATAAGTCTCATCGAGACGTATTTTTCAGGTTTGCCGAAGATCTTTGCAGCGTCATGGATGTTGAACACCTTGATCCCGTTCGAATTCAGATAATCCATGAATTCTTCCTTCTTCACGGTTGTAAATACAATTGTATGTTATAAAACATACTTTTTTATGGATAATTACATACAAATGTACAATAAGGATGATTACAGAGATAGTTCAACCATGCTTTCAGTCACCAAGAACTTTGAGCTGGACAAGGATATTCCCCTCAAATTGAGGTGAAAGATTTAACATTAAAATGGCGGATTCAGGCAGCCCCATCAGATCCATTTTCTGCTCCAGCCAATCCAAAAGCGCCAGTTCGGTTAAACAATCAACGAGATTTCTATTGTATAACGACACGCCAGTAATACCAACTGGAGTAGCTTTAATGCTTCCTGGAATCATGTGGATGAAAGTGGACAGAGAGAAACCCGATTCGAGATAATAGATTCCCAATGTCTTTAGTGTGGCATTGTCTGATGCTCATATCTGTCCGTCAAAAAATGTTATGTCATCCAGCAGGCAATAATTTATTATTCTCCTTGGCATGAAAAGTCCGAAAGCACCAAAGTGATTAAAATGGAAGGTTCAGGCCCCACTAAAAATCAGCTCATGTTTATCAAGAAACTGAGGGAATCGTCAGTTGAAAGAGAAGAGGCTTTAAACAAGTTTCTCAGGGAATACAAAAAGGGAGATGTTGAGGAGCTCTCTGTAAAGGAGGCTTCCCAGCTCATAGATGAACTCAAGAAAATTAAGGTTCAGGGAGAGACCGCTGAAACTGACGCTTTTGCCACAGGAAAGCAGATCACGTTTCTCACCAGGCTTCAGGATTCTGATGAAAGGATCAAGGCAACGGAGACATATCTCATTGAAAAGGGAAAGGGTAGCGTAAACCTTCTCTCACTGAGTGAAGCTTCAGAGCTGATAGACACGCTTACCAAGCTGAAAGGAACAGATTCCGGAGGTTCGGAGGGAAATGCAGCTACAAAGAAGCAGATCAGTTTCATAAGGAATCTACAGAAGAACGACAAGGGACTGGTAAAGACGACAAAATACCTTAAAGAGGTAAGGAAGGGAAGTATAGAGGAGCTGACCAGCAGGGAAGCGAGCTCCCTTATAGACCGGCTGAAAAGCCAGTAGTTATTTTGCTTGCCTCATGAACGGGAAAGCCTGTCCCCTATACTGCTGAAATGCCCTCCATGGAAAACAAGGGGCTTTTTTTCATCGTCATAATATCCTGTGAGTACCTCCCCGATGAATGCAGCATGATCTCCCACCTTGAATTCATCAACTACCCTGCATTCGAAGTTGGAAATAGATCCCTCAATCAGAGGTGCCCTGATGTATTTTGCCCCGAAAGTCCTGAATTCCGCCATTCCAAATTTATCATGATCCCTGACTGAATAGTTGCCTGCAATATGTGCTAGGTGGCCCTGTTGATCAGAGCAGTAACTTAATCCATATTCTCCGGAATTCTTTATGATATCATAGGTTCCTCTCTGGTATCCCACGAACACCGCCATCAGGAAAGGATCAATGGAGACCCGTATTGACCATTCGGCTGACATTACATTTGCCTGTTCACCATAAACAGAGGTGACCAGGGCTACGGTTGTTGTGAAGAATGACTGTGATTCCTCAATGTCCTCGACTCTCATCAGAGCTGAATTACAGCTGTTTCATAAATATTGCCCAATAATGGCATTTAAAGCCGGAAATGGAAAAAGGATTATTTCATATGCCTGATTATGGGCGTGCAAAAATTATCAGGCCTGCAGTCCCAGTGGTTTTCACTGGTACTGGGAACACTTTCGATCTCCCTTGCCCTCTATGTCATTTCTCTCGCCTTCAGTATACACTTCCTGTTTGCAATGGGCAAGTACGTGTTCATTGCGGTACTTGCACTATTCTGGATCATATTTATCCTGTGGATTTACAGGTACATTTCGGATCCATCCAGTTTCAGAAGTGATCTTTCAAAACCGGAATCAATAAGCTTTGCTGCCCTTCCGGGGGTCCTTTATTACGCAGGTGCCTTTTTCTATATAACCTATTTTGCACCTGGCGGGAACACGATTGAAATTATACTCTACCTTTACTTCATCGTTTATTTCTTCATACTGAGCCTGAACATACTTCTAAATTATATGGTTTTCAGCGGAAAGATAAAAATTGAGAACATAAATTATGCCCTCCTGATACCATCGATAGTAATGGGAGCCAGCGTGATACTTACATCGGTACTGATACCGGGAACTTACTTTGCTGGAAACACTGGACTTCTCACTGCCATATATGGAACCACACTGTTTGGATTCGCGATATCTGTTTTTCAGTTCATTTTTTACGGGTCTGCGGTCTTTGTCTCATTCATGATGGGAAAGAAAGAATCATATGCCATGCCAACCACAATGCTGCCCCTTGGTGCAGTCAGCATGTTTGTCATAAACCTAGCCCTTATCCCGACCTTTAATTCATTGAAAATTTTCTATTTTCCTGAATCTGTTGCGGAAACACTTTCAATGGCACTCTGGGGGGTTGAAGTCTTATATTTTCTGGTTGGCTCGTCCGTGCTTTTTTCAGGAATAAGGAGGAGAAGGTCCCTGTCAGTATGGGCTTTTGTATTCCCTGTGGGTATTTCGATTTTTTCTGATTTCCTCCTGTGGGATTCTCTCGGATATTATTTTTTCAAGATAGTGATTGTTGCAATATCAGCAATAATGCTTTTTTATTATGTTTACGCCCTGTCGGTCACAATGATGATATTTACCGAAAGAGCTTCCACGAGTTGATTCGGCAGTGAGAATGTCTTCCCGTAAATTTCCTTTTGAGATCAGTTTTCAGATTTTTCCAGGAACATAATTTGTTACCAGAATTTCGACCGTTCCACTTCTCCCTTTCGCATCCCTGTTTATGAACCTGTTTGCATCAACTTTCTTAATTGTGAATTCACTGTAAAGTTCCATTACAGAAGGCGAGAATGAATTGCTTACCATGAACATGGCTCCCAGATTATCCAGCTTCCTGCACATGTCTCTCAACCTCCCCTGATCGTACGGAGTAAAACCGACTTTTGTGTAAGATGTAAAACTGGAAGTTCTGGAAATCGGTTCATAGGGTGGATCGAGATACACGAAGTCCCCGGTCTCAACCTCTGGGAGGATTGTCTCGAAATCACTGCACTTGATTTCAACATCTTGAAGCATCTCTGAGAAACCCCTTATTTCTGATGCATCCGGTAAAGATGGATTGCTGTATTTTCCAAATGGGACATTGAACTCTCCTTTGCTGTTCACCCTCCAGAGCCCGTTAAAACAGTGTCTGTTGAGATAGAGGAAAAGGGCTGCCCTCTCAGTCTTGTTATCTTCAGTGCCTCTTATTGCATTGAACCTCTTTCTTGCAGAAAGATAGGACTCCCTTTCATTTATGAACTGAATTGATTTCAGCTCTTTTATCAGGTCCTCAATGTTATCCCTGACCTCAATGTAAAGATTTACAAGCTCCGGGTTTGTATCTCCTATGGCGGCCTTCCCAATCCTTCCCATATTACTCAATGCAACGATCATGGCTGATCCTCCTGCAAATGGCTCAAAATACCTGTTCCATTGCCCAGGCAGGTCCATTAGCATCCGGGAAAGCAACTGTCGTTTTCCACCAGCCCATTTGACTATTGGTTTTATTTTTCGAATGCCAATATCAGTTTTGCCAGGCTCTACCATATATCACCTGATCTTCCGTGTTGATCACAATCGCCATTACGCCACTCATATTTCTGTGAATTTTCCAGGATTTCCATTACAACCGATCCTTCTTCCATGTTATCGGTAAATATCGAATGTGAAACTATTCCGGTTCTCTGGAATTCCCTGTGCAGATCATCGATTCGTGTTCCCATGGGATAATCTCTTTTTCTATCCCTAATTTTCAGTGTTTCCAGACCGGCCATTAACACAATGTAGTATACCCTGAGATCATTTATGCTAATTTTCTCGATGATTTTTCCAACCTGTTCCGGCATCACTATCCAGTCCAGAACCACATCAAAGCCACCTGAAAGAAAATTCATGGAAAGATCTGCAAGATTCTGGAAAGCCAGGTCCACCTGCTTTTCACTTTTCCATGGATGTTCAATGCCATTCTTCACCATGTGGTAGATCACATCACCCTCAAGAAGAGCGCATTTTTCCAGGCTTTCAGCTATTTTTTTTGATACAGTTGATTTGCCCGCTGCAGGGGGACCGGTTATTATGAATAGTCTCATTCTATAGCCTTTAAAAATGGATTATTTTACTGGTGAAAGCCATCCTGAGTATTTCTTCTCTTTTCCCCTTACAATCCTGTCATACCTACTGGAAACAGACTGGGTTATTTTTCCGGGTTTTCCATCCCCGACCACAAGCCCGTCAATGTTTACAACAGGTGTCACTTCTGCGGCTGTCCCGGCAAGAAACACCTCGTCAGCTGTGTATAGCTCATCCCTGTGAAGTTTTCTTTCAATGAGGCTGTAGCCCATGTCTCTTGAGACCTCTATTATTGATTCTCTTGTTATCCCCAGCAGGATGTCGGAATCTTTTCCCGGAGTGATAACAGTTCCGTCTTTCACAATAAATATGTTCTCCCCGGTTCCTTCTGCGACATAACCTCCTTCCGAGAGGAGGATAGCTTCATCAAATCCCGAAGCAGAAGCTTCATTCGCGGCAATTATGGAATTCAGGTAGTTTCCGCTGGCCTTTGCCTGAATGGGTAGAATGCTGGAGTTTATCCTGCGCCATGAAGATATCTTGCATCTTATCCCGTCCATTTTCCTGGAACCGAATATGCTGTCATATGGAATTACGGAAACTGTAGTTGATATCTTCTTCCTGCCGATACCGAGACTGATTGCATCATCGTCCACAAACGCAAATGGGCGTATGTAGCATGATCTTGCGTTGTTTGCCTTTACAGTTTCCACAATTGCCCTGCTGATCTCGCCTGCATCATAACCCAGATTCAAACCATACATCTTTGCGGTCATCAGGAATCTAGCAACATGTTCCTTCAACCTGAAAATATTTGAAATACCTTCTCCCTCATATGCCCTGATTCCTTCAAAAATGCCTGAACCGTACTGGAGGGAATGAGTCAGCACTGGCACCAGCGCTTCACCTGACGGGATCATTTTACCATTGAACCATACCATGCTTTCTTTTGCACCTGAACCGTTTTTCTGCATGAACTATGAGCAGTAACTGACTTTTATAAGTTTCCCAGTGGAATTTGAAGTTAGGAACAATCCTTCTTTTTTAAGTGTTCACTTGAAACACCATATATATTTTAGAATATTGCAATAAAAATAATTACAAATTTATGATATATTGTGAAAAATATTGACGAACATTTATATAGATGACCGTGTTAAATTCTAACAATGGTAACTGAAGAGGAGAAAAGACCGACTCTTGTCAAAACTTCAACCAAAAAGACCAATGTAAGATGGGTAATACCCGTGATGCTTTTTATAGCCATAACTTTCAACTATGCTGATAGGGAGATATGGACATTAACTGCACCCGCATTTTCATATGCATTCGGGTGGACCTCGTCTATTGGGGCATATGGTGCAAAAGGAGCTGCCGGTGGTACTGGGCTTGCAAATTATTCACTGATACTCTTCGCTTGGTCCCTTGCATATGCCATATTCAACTTCCCGGGTGGTTCAATAGTGGATAAGCTGGGCCTGAGAAAGGCAATGGCCATATTCTACGCAGTATGGTCAGTTTTTACTATACTTACCGCTGCCACATTCAACTTCCTTTCAATGCTTGTGGTAAGAGTATTCATGGGAGCTGGCGAAGGCCCTGTTTGGCCTGTAAATGCAAAATCGGCAAAGAACTGGACCAACAGGTTTGATGAATCAAAGGCATACACATGGGCAGGTGCGGGTCAGGCAGTAGGCCCAGTTGTTGCTGCAACTCTCGGAGTCCTGATCTACCACTTTTTCGGATGGCCTGGTCCATTCATATTCTTTGGTGCCCTGGGTCTCCTGTTTGCCGCCATATGGTATTATTATGTCCGCGATACACCGGATCTCCATAAGGGTGTCAACGCTGAAGAACTGGCTTTCATAAACGAGGGAAAGACAGATGCTGAGAAATCCACAAAGAAGCTTCCTGCAAAGCTAGTCTGGAAAAACACTCTGAAGATGATTTTCGGGACACAGGCTGGAATCGGGACACTTCTCATATTCCTGTCATTTGGATACATACTTTACACCTTCCTCTACTGGCTCCCGTCACTCATGTTCATACAGTTTGCCCATTCAGTTACTACAAGCGGTATTTACACTGCTGCCGTTGATACGGGGCTTATTGTGGGTTTCCTTGGTTCCGGGCCGCTCAATGACGGTCTGCTGAGAAAGTTCACAAAGGTTAACGCAAGAAGAATTGGATCGCTTCTTCCCATGAGCCTTATGATACTCATGGTTGGTCTTTCATATTTCACGGGAACTGCCAAAGAACTTGTTCCAACTGCCCTTCTGCTTGCAACAGGGGCAGGCCTAATGAACCTGACAGTGGGATCATGGGCTGTCAACGCAATTGATCTTGCACCAAGAGGGACAGCAGGAACAGTTTACGGTTTCTATAACGGAGCTTTGAACCTGGTTGGAGCATTCAACTCCATAATAGAGGGTGTACTCTTCATAAAATATGGCCCGGTTGTTGGATTTACAAGCTCGGTAATATTTATGGCACTGTTCATCGGAGGATATGTTGGTCTTATAAGAAAGAACACATGGGACAGGGCAATGAAGCTGAGGGATGAACTTGTAACGGCCTCTGAGGGAATAACAGAGTGATTTGAATGAAACTTACATCCAGACAGGTTGCCGGCCTCATTGACCACAGCTCGCTGAAAGGATATGCAACCTGGGAAAATATAAGGACACTGCTTGACGAGGCAATGGAGTTCCATACATACAGTGTCTGCATAGAGCCCATCTTTTCCTCAAAGGCGGGAGAGTATCTCAGGGAGCACAGGTCTCATGTTAAGGTGGATATCACCCTGGATTTCCCATTGGGGGCATATACTACAGAGGCAAGAGAAAAGTTGATTGACATCTATTCTGGAAGCTGTGATGAGGTTGACCTTGTTGTCCAGACAGGCTTCGTGAGATCAGGCATGTTCAGTGAAGTTGAACGTGACGTTAACTCCCTGGTAGATGCAGCCCACAGAAATGGGCTTGAGATTAAATTCATAACCGAAGATGCCTATACAAATGCAGAAGAGAAGAAGAGGCTTTATGAGATCATATGCAGGTCAAAGGCTGATTTCATAAAGACAAGCACCGGATTCGCCGATTCGGAATTTGCCAGGACACTGGGGAATCAGGCCGGGGCTGCTGTTGAAAACGTTAAGCTTATGGCAGAAACTGCGAAAAGAGTCCATTCCAATATAGGAATAAAGGTCGCCGGAGGCATAAAAAGCTACACAGAGGCAATGAATCTTCTGGAAGCGTCCGGCATGCCACCAGATCCGAAAAGATTCAGGCTCGGTGTGAGCAGGACCCGGCAGATTCTCTCTGAAGTGCAATAAATAACAGATCGTATTGTCCGGGAATTTATACCATAAAAATTTAAAAAGCGAGACCATTCCCAATGGTCAATGAAAATTATTTCTTCCTCTTCATCAAGAGAACTTTCCCTGAAAATGGCAGCAGAACTTAAGTGTGAACTTCTTGATACTGAAAGGAAAAGATTCCCGGATGGAGAGATGTATTTGCGGATACTGGGAGATTTCAGGGGCGAGGATGTTGTCGCCGTTGGAAATACCCGCAATGATGCTGAAATTATCGAGTTCCTCCTCATGATCAATGCAGCGAAGGAGAATGGTGCGGGGAAAGTAATTGCCGTTGTGCCCTATTTTGGATACGCCAGGCAGCACATGATATACAAGACCGGGGAACCCATTTCATCAAAGGTCATGCTCAGTTCAATAGAGAATTTCTGCGATTCACTTATAGTCGTGGAAATCCATGATCTTGGCACTTCAAAGTTTTCCAGGAGAGGACTGGTAAATGTCAAGATTGTAAAACCCCTGGTGGAGTACTATAAAGACAGGAAAATAGACTATGTCGTATCTCCTGACGATGGTGGCCTTGATAGAGCAAAGGAACTTGCAGATCTCCTTAAAACAAAGTCATTCAACATCGACAAAAAGAGGATAGATTCCAGGACTGTCACGATGACTGTTCCTGATATTGACGTTAAAGGGAAGAACATTGTAATCCTGGATGACATGATATCAACAGGCGGCACAATAATCAAGGCTACAGGTCTGTTGAAGAAGCGAGGTGCAGACAAAGTATATGTGTCTGCAATACATGGAATATTTGCCAATGGATCCTATGATGAAATTTCATCCATTACCCAGGATATTGTCATAACCGATACAATTTTCGGGAAATGGAGCAAGATAACTGTTGCCGGTGAAGTGGCTGAAGCTGTAAGGGGTGTAACAAATGGAGCCTGAGTTAAGAGATTGCAGGGAAGATGGACCTTTCCGGGGAAAAACCTGCCCGGTTTGCGGCAGTAGCGGCAAACTGCTTATGAATTCCAGGGAAATTGAGACCATGGGAAGGATTCTTGCGGGGATGCTGAGGCACTTCCCTGAAAACTATGGGATCAAGCTTGATGAACATGGATGGGTAAAGACCTATCTCATAGTACCTGCAATAAAAGCCCAGAGAAGATTTTTTGAATGGTTGACCCCGTACCACATAGAGGCGCTTGCCAGAACGGACCCGAAACAGAGATATGAAGTCAACGACAGGGAAGAGATCAGGGCAACTTACGGCCATACAATTCCAATAGAAATAGATGACATGCCCACTGATGGAATTCCTGATGAGCTTTATTTCCAGACAACACCGGAGGAGTACGAATTTATCAGGGAAACCGGCATAAGCCCGTCTGACAAGACATGGGTACATCTTTCAAAGGAGGTCAGGCAGGCATATGTTTCAGGCCTTTACCACATAGATTCCCCATCAATACTCGCAATAAAAACACGGGAAATGATCAAGGACAACATACCAGTTTACAGGGCAACAGATGAAGTCTTCCTGACCGGTGAGATACCTGCCAGGTATCTTGGAGAACTGAAGAATGAACGTTTTGAACTCACTCCTGAAGAGGAGGCGGATATCAAGGTTGTCAGGGAAAGAAGGGAGAGAAAGATCAGGGGAGAGATCTAAAGATAATCAAATGATTTCATTTCAATGTATTCATGGATGAGATTCCTTCCTGATACCATTGCTGATCTTATATCATACTGGTTCCTCTCTATGATAGATATATCAAACTTCTTCCCTTTATGATCAACAAAGACTATGCCTTTTTCTGATGCAAGTTTCTCGTATTCAAGCACCCTTGATCTGTCGAGACTGGAAAGGCTCCTCCTGCTCATGTAGACTCTGTGGTTTCCAGCCATTTCCAGTGCCTGGTCATGGTGCTTGTATATGTTTGAATCGACCCATATTTCATCTTTTTCAGGGAGATCCGGGTAGACTTTGTCCGGTGTGCATACGATGCCTGATCTGTTGACGGAGTTCAGCACCACATCCACCCCCATAATGTCCAGCGCCTTTTCATAGTATTCAACAAGCCTGGAGAACTCATTTGCCTTCCTGTTATCGGTGATTGAAAGAAGCTGCCCTCCCAGCCTTTTCCCATCATGGTAAAGCGTGACTTCAAGCCCAAGTTTTGAGGCTTCCAGCGCAGCCTCCATCCCTTTTATGCCTCCACCTGAAATTGCAATACGGCCCTTGACTCTCTGGATTGGATACTGCCGGACAGTATTTTCAAGGCCTGTGTCTGGATTGACTGTGCATCTCACCTCACCGAGGGCAAGGTCCCTGCATGCCTGGTTGCATCTGATGCATGGCCTTACGGGCATGTTGTTATCCAGAAGCTTGCTTGCAAAATAAGGATCAGCAAGGCTTGGCCTGGCCACAGCAACAAAATCAGCACCTGAAAGAACTCTTTCTGCATCCTTGAGATCGACCACTGAACCGACAACCATTGCAGTTATGGCCGGCCTCCTGGGTATACGGTTGAAGATGTGTGTCCTGGAATCATAGAAAGAAGCAGATGAACCGGGAGGATTGAAGATGCCGGCAGAGAAGTGGACATAGTCCAGATTCTTCATATTTTCCGCAATTTTCATGCCATATTCAGGGTCATATTCATTATCGCAGTTT
>JAJYYD010000134.1 GCA_021801305.1 Thermoplasmata archaeon | reverse complement strand
GAATGGCTTTTTTAGGACATTTTAATGAGTGACATTTATGATCATGAAGCCTTTATGCCATCAGTTTCCCAACACTACATGTGCATAATTCTAATGTAAATTTTATCTGGGTATCCATGAGGGTTCTTCATGCTTATTTCAAGATCATTTCATGTCTTTATGGGCTTCTCGGTTAATATTCAGAAGTGATTAATATTAGTGTTGTAAAATTGTTTAATTGTTCTTTGATTCCCGCTCAAGCTGCTGTTTCACGGGGAAAAGTATCAATTTTAGCGAAAATGCAAAACATTCTATAAATGGAAATGTATTACAATGTATGACATATTCGGCAGAGATCAGCAGAAGGAAGCCAGGACTGTTTCTGTTCTTACTTGACCAGTCAAGGTCAATGAGCCACAAACTAGCTGGACAGCAGACATCCAAGGCCAGGGAAGCAACCGATGCTATAAACAGGCAGATATACGAAATAATTTACAGATGCACAAAAACTGAGGGTGTAAGGGATTATTTCGAGATAGGAATCATAGGTTATGGATCAAAAACCGACACGGCTGAATCATTGCTGCCAAATGCAACAATAGTTCCGATTTCCAAGATGGCTGAAAACCCAATAAGAATAGAGAAGACCACGAAGAGGATTACAGATTCTGAGGGTGAAGAGGTTGAGACAGAGATGGAATTTCCTGTATGGTTCGAGCCCGTGGCAAACTTCAATACACCCATGGTCAAGGCCCTTAAACTCGCAAAGGAATGGTGCACTGAGTGGCTGCATGAACACTCTGATTCCTATCCGCCAGTTGTGATTAACATATCAGATGGTGCAGCGACAGATGGTGACCCAATTCCGGCAGCAGATGAACTCAAGTCCATGTCCACCTCTGATGGAAACCTTCTTTTTTGGAACTGCCACCTTTCGGAATCAAAACAGGATGATGCAGTGATCTTCCCATCTGATGAGGAACAACTGCCTAAAACGGACAAGTTTTCAAGGGAACTGTTCAGGATGTCCAGCGACCTGCCGGAACCTTTCCAGGACGTTGCTGCCGAGAGGGGACTGGAAATAAAGAATGGCGCAAGAGGATATGTGTTCAATGCCGGCCTTGATGAACTGCTTGAACTCCTTGATATCGGAACAAGGGCACCAACTGAGAATCTTCATTAGAGAGAACTGTGAAAATACAGAATTTTCACCTCAGCAAACTGGGGAATCCTGCAAAAGAGTATGAGGATTCCCTCAGTTTCGACCTCAAGAAGGGAAGGTTTGCAATAGCCGACGGAGCAAGCGGTTCAACATTCTCCGATATTTGGGCCAGGTCCCTGACTGAAACTTTCGTCAATTCCAAAATTGATCTGTTCAGGGGCAACGATGGTGTAATGGGGCAGATAGTGTCAACCTCCAGGGATTACTGGTACGACAATGTGAACTGGAAAGCCCTGCCGTGGTTCCTTAAGAACAAGTCAATATCCGGATCTTATGCCACTTTCCTGGCTCTTCAGGTTAAGAAGGTGTCTGGCAGCCTGAAATTTAAATCCATTTCTGTCGGGGACTCCTGCATGTTCATACTGGAGGGAAACAAAATCAAGGAATCTTTTCCCATCAAATTTCCCAGGGAATTTGGAAATACTCCCAAGCTCATCTGGAGTGGCCAGGGATCTCCTGTGAAAAAGAGCTTGAAAGTTCCTGAACCTGAACTGACTGAGTTTTCCGGAACCCTGGAAAATAATTTGAATATCCTTCTGGCAACAGATGCAGCTGCAAAATGGATCATGGAGGACACAGACTATGCAATGAATCTTTTCCTTAACGAATTCCAGTCCCTGGATTCAAGGATACCAAAACTCATAAATGAGGGGAAGATAAAAAATGATGATTTTACTGTTGCACTCCTTGAATTTACAGACTGATAAGTTTCAGCGGTTCCGTTCCTTCCCATAGGGGACTCTTGCCTATTGACTGTACCATCAGTTTTGTGAGTTTTTTGACTTTTCTTCCTCCGCTTGTGGACAGGGCCTTTATAACTTCAGAATGATCAGGGTCCTTGAAGTCCTCTTTTCTCATTATCAGGCAATCCGGGTCGTCCCCATTGTACTTCTTCCACATGTCAGGTTTTTCAGCCAGCGCAAGCAGGGTCGTGTAAATCACTGTTGAGGAGAAATTGTCCAGGTTCGTGCCGTAATCATCAACCTTTCTTTCAGGGTGCTGGAAACCTGAGTGGCCAAGTTCAGGCGCTTTCTGTCCCTCCATCAGTGGAACATACATGCCATCATAATCCACGAATATCATCTTGCCGTTTTTGTCGATTATGATGTTATCGCCGGAAAGATCTCCATGGGCTATGCCGAAACTGTGCAGTTCTGCTACTGAATCTATGAAATCTTTTGCCAGCTTCTTCATTATCCTGGGTTCCTTCAGGTTTGCCTTTATGAAAGTATTCAGGGGGGTTCCGTCAATCCACTCCATCGTGAGGATCGGGTAATACACGGAAGGATTCTTCATTGCACTTATGCC
>JAJYYD010000067.1 GCA_021801305.1 Thermoplasmata archaeon | reverse complement strand
TAAAGAAGGCAAAACTCAGCATTGGCGAGGTCAAGGTCATTGGAATGGTCTCCTCCGTTGACGTTACCAAAAACGGGCACAAGAGGCTGGTAATAGAGGACATGGAGGAGAGCGTGCAGGCCATACTGATGAAGGACAGGAACGCCGATGAGCTGATTCTGCAGGACGAAGTAATTGGTGTTGTGGGTAGCGTAAGCAGGGGAAAAGGCGACCCGGTGATATTTGTAAAGGAAATTGTCAGGCCGGACATACCTTACAGGATGATGGACGAAACAAAGAGGGAACCGGTGTATGTGGCATCACTATCAGATATACACGTTGGAAGCAAGACCTTCAGGAAGGATGACTTCCGTGCAATGATAAACTGGATAAAGTCATCCAGGGAGGAGGCAGAAAACCTGAAATATCTCATACTCAGCGGAGACGTGGTTGACGGCATAGGTGTCTATCCGGGGCAGGATGAGGATCTGGAGATCCTCAATCCATTGGAACAGTACGCAAAACTCGGGGAATACCTGGTCGAGGTTCCTGAGGATATACACGTGTTCGTAATGCCTGGAAACCACGACAGTGTCAGGCTTGCCGAGCCTCAACCTCTCTTCTCCGAAAAAATCAGGTCCCTGTTCGGAAGAAACGTGACGCTCATCCCAAATCCATATAACCTCAGGATTGACAAGAAAAATATACTGATATATCACGGCATGTCACTCAACGATATGGTTGAGTTAGTCCCGGGAGCGAATTTTGAGACTATCGGGAAGGCAATTGACGAAATACTGAAGAGAAGGCACCTTGCCCCGAAATACGGCGGCAAGACACCGCTCATTCCATCCAAAAACGACTATCATGTCATAGAAGAAGTTCCGGACATATTCATAACGGGGCACATCCACTCGCATTATCTTGGAAACTACAAGGGTGTAAGGTACGTGAACTCATCAACATGGCAGAGCCAGACAGATTACCAGAAAATGATGAATTTTGCCCCTAATCCGTCAAAGTTAACGCTGTTCGATCTTTACTCAAAATCCACCATAATCAAGGACTTCAAGAGCTGAACAGCGTTCAGAAAGTCCTTTTTATTATCTCTTCAATCTCCTTTCTGAACATATTTGTAAAATCGCTGACTGCCTGATCCTTTATGTTTTCAGGAGTTGTCATAAGGCCGATTTTAGCCGTGACCTTGGCCATTCTTGCCATGGAATCATATTCCTTTATCTTGCTCTCCATGAAATCCTGAAGAACCTGTGCAATCTCATTTTTGAGCTCCTGGTTCTGGTTTATTCTATTTCTTATGTATTCTTTGATCAGATCCTTCATAATTTCCCTTATGGCTTCAAAGTAAAGCTCTTCTGAAGGCATTGTTCTAAGGACATCTTTCAGGTATTTTTCCACATCACTTGGCACGCAATATACAGTTGTTTCTTATAGATAAGAACTTTGGTATGAACCGGAATCAGTGGTGGTTATCTGCAGTGGATCCTTTCCATTGGCTCTTCAGCAGTCCCATTATTATGGTGTCAAAATATTTGCCGTTAACAAATTCATTCTCTTTCAATACGCCTTCAATCTGGAATCCACACTTTTTGTAGGATTTGATCGCTCTATCATTCCCGCTCCAGGTGTCAAGTTGTATCCGCCTCAAGTTTAACCGGTTGAAAAGATAGTCGGTCAGGACCGAAAGTGCATCTGTTCCATAGCCTTTTCCCCAGTAATTCTTGTCTCCAATTGTTATCCCGACAGTGCAGCTTCTTTTTACGTGATCAATTTCCCTGTAGTCCGCTGTTCCTATGAACTTCCCATCATGGGTGAATATGGCAAATTGATAAGTCTCAAGCATAGAGCTGTTTTCAATATGCCAGCTTAAATCGCGGTTCGCCTCTTCCTCGGACCTGAATTCGAATTTAGGATCACCTCCTGTTGCCCAGTATGCAACTTCCGGATCATTTCTCCAATTTATCAGTGTCTTTATGTTTTCTCTATTCAGGATTCTGAATTCCACTTTTTCCCCTTTTATGTCAATCAGCTCTGGTCCTGGATAACCAGGTTCTTTATAGTTGTATTCACCTATTTTCTCAGCTTCCGCGAAGGAGAAATCCGGACAGGAAAAACCTGATTGAAAAATGCCGCATGAAGTAGTTTTTTATAACCAGATTTAATGTCAGTGCATCAGTTCCATATTATGGCTGATAAATGTTAGGTTAAAACCTTTATATCCAAATAAATAATGAGGTGAAACATTGAAAAGAAGCTCAAGAGATTGGAAAAAACGAGGAAACATGCGATGGAAATGGAGAAAAAAGAGGATAAGAAGACTCAAGAGAGAAAGAAGAGCCAACAGGGAGTAATCCCCCTTTTTTGATTTTATATTTCTAAAGAAAATTCAATTATCCATGTATATTCTGATTCTGCATATTCCTGCTAAACCTTAATTTATTAATAATGCATTTCCCATATTACCATTAAGGACTACATGATTCATGTTTAATCTAAAATTTGAAGGCTAGTCCAATAAGTT
>JAJYYD010000079.1 GCA_021801305.1 Thermoplasmata archaeon | reverse complement strand
AGGCACATCAGCCGAGATTGATCTTGCAAATGTTATTCTAAAGGAAGATTCAATGGAACCATGGGAGATATGGGTCAGTGAAAGCCAGGAGAGGATGCTGCTTGCAATAGATCCTTCCAGCTTATCTGAGCTGAAGAAAATATTCGAGATCTGGGACGTGGAGTATTCTGTCATTGGAACAGTGAAGGAAGGGGAAAACCTGATCCTCAAGTTCAATGGCGAAGAGATACTCAATCTTGATCTCTCTTTCCTGACATCCGGTCCAATGTACTGCAGAAATTTCACGGAAAAGAAAACAACATCAAACCAGTACCTGATGCCACCCGAACCTTCAGATCTTAACGTCTTTGCCGTTAAATTCATGTCCGCATATCTCAACTCCTCCCGGTTTCCGGTCACAAGACAGTATGACCACACTGTAAGAGGAAACACTGTGGTCGGGCCCGAGCAGGGTTACCCAAATCATGAAACCCACTCGGACTGCGCCATAATAAGGCCAGTGCACACATCTTTCAGGGGACTCGGCATAACATCTGGATCACTGAGCAGGATGGTAAAGATTGACCCGTACAACGGCACAATGCATACCATGTGCGAAGCTTACAGAAACCTCATAGCAGCCGGCGTCAGCCCCCACTCTGTCATTGATTCCCTTAATTTCGGCAACCCGGAGGAACCCGAGGTAATGGGGCAGCTGGTATCATCTATAAGAGCCATCGGTGATTTCTGCAGGAGGTTTTCACTGCCTATTGTTGCCGGAAATGTATCTCTTTATAATCAGTCGGGAGGAAGAAATATAAAACCCACTCCAACCATAATGATGGCCGGTATAATCGAGGATGTTAGAAACTACACTCCATCATTTTTTACATCAGAAGACAGGGATATATATGTTATCGGTGAACCGCAAACCAACCTGGGAGGCAGTGCATACCTTGAATATATGGGCATGGAAGGGCAGAGCATAGCACCACTTGATCTCAGGGAGCTGGAGAAGATAACTCCCGTCCTTTCGAGGATGCAGGGGGCTGGAATTATTGAGGCCTGCCATGACATTTCACAGGGAGGGCTATTTGCATCCATATGCGAGATGGCATTCGGGAACCGTACCGGGATCAAGGCTGACATTTCATGGATTTCAGGGGAACGCACCGTGCACAAGCTGTTTGCAGAGGGAGGGAACAGATTCCTGGTCCAGATTGACAGGAAAAATGAGGAACAGTTCCTGAAAGAGATGGAGGGAATCCACCATACCTTTTTAGGCACTACCGGAGGCGGCAGGATTGTAATTACGGACAACGGACGGGAAAGCCTTAACAAAGGGATAGAGGAAATAATGACTCCATGGGAAAACGGTCTTGAGGAATACTTTTGAGAACCTCTTCATAATATAATTTTTCCTGGGAACCTTATCACTTCTGGATGGATCCCGGCAGGAATTTATGTTCAGTGGATTCTTCTTGAAATGCAATAATTATATCATGTGCTACAATAGGAGTTCCATGGACGATTACCTGGACGAAAGCATATTCATTAAAGAACTGGACGTAACAATAAGGATGAGCTACAAGCTTAATTTTGATGCAGAGAAATTCTGCGGATATTCCAAGATATTCAAGGGAGTTCCTGAAAAAGAGGAAGAGAGCTTTGAAATTTATATGGAGAATTACGAATGCGGTATGGATCGCCAGAAGGCAATGGAAAAATTCAACAAACTAGTGGAAGAGGTTAAAGCGGGGAAGATTGACGTAACTTTCTGAGAGTAAATGCCCATCAGATCTTCACAGCCAGGTTTATCCTGCTGCCGTCAGTAAGCTTCAGTTTTTCTCTCAGATAGAAAGGTGATATTATTTCAAGCACATCGCTGTAAACTGATCTTTCTGGAAGTATTGCGGCACATTCCAGCCCGCCTATACTTCCCGAGAATGCCTTGACCGCTCCAAAAGTCCTGTCATCCGTAACGAAACCCTCAATATGAATCCCGGTGGAATTTCTCAATCTTCGAAGCTTGCCCTCATTTTCAGGATCTATCCTGATGTTAAGCGTACCTAGGTATGGGATAAAGCCCAGTTTTTCCTGGAACTGTATGATGTAGGATTTCCTGGATATGTAGTATCTTCCTTCACCAAGGCCGCTGATCACATTTCCGTGTATCTCAAGGGTCCTGTCAATTTCCAGGACTGAAGCAAGATCATTCATCTCTGAAAATAGTACGTCGAGACCGGCATCCGTTATGGATATGTTCTGCCTCCTGTCCTGTATCTTTCTCTGAAGAAACCCTTTATCTATCAGCTTAAGTATGATTCGTGATGCGGACTGCTGGCTCACTGAGAGTTTTTCCCCAAGTTCCCTGGAAGATAAGGATACCCATGGACTTTTTCCCATTATCCTTTTGATTGTCTTCAATGTCCAGTAATCATCAGGGTCTATGCTGTTCATTTCATCAGGTATAGCCAGAAACATAATATGTTTATGTGAAAGACCAGGGGCCTATCCTATTGTATTGATGTTCCAGTAAGCAA
>JAJYYD010000130.1 GCA_021801305.1 Thermoplasmata archaeon | reverse complement strand
AAGACTTGAGGTAATGGTACCTTTTCCAAGTCCGGAGAGTACTCCTCCGGTTATAATTATGTATCGCACTATGGATAAGCTTTTTTTTCTTAATTAATTTTCGTTGACTCTATGGTTACAACCTCAGATAACATATTTCACCCTGGAGATTATGAACCTTCGATCGGACTTCCACATAAGGCAATAGCCAATCAATTGACTTTGTGAAGGACATTTAAAACAAATTTTTCAGACATCTTTCGTGTCTGCTAAATAACAATTTATAGTCTTTGATAATATGAAGTTATGAGAGTACTTGTCTTTTCAGATATACACTCAAACTTCGAGGCTCTCAAGGCTATGCTTGGAGAAACGAAGTTTGATTACTCCATATTCCTTGGAGATGCTGTCGATTATGGGCCTCAACCCTGTGAAACTCTTGATCTCGTGATGGAAAACAGCGATGTGAGGCTTATGGGAAACCACGACAGGGCTGTCGCCTATAACGAGGATTGCAGATGTGCACTGGAAATGCATGATCTCAGTGAATATACCAGGGAGAATATATCAAGAAAGCTTCTCTCAAATGAAGATATTGAACACCTGAAAAGCTTCAGGGAAAATTATGTTATTGAGATCGACAACCTGAAGATATATTCCGCGCATGCGTCCCCTTACAACAACCTTTACGGTTACCTTTTTTCGACTGAAGCTGAAATGGTTTGGAAGGACAGGAAACTGAAGGAATACGACTACATAATGGCAGGCCATACGCATTACATGATGATGTACAGGAACAGGATATTGAATCCTGGAAGTTCAGGGCAGCCCAGAGACGGCATTTGGATGCCCATGTACATGACCCTTGACACCAACAGCAGGGAATATGCATTCCACAGGTTCAGATATGACTACCAGAAAACCGTGGATAAATTGGGAGATGTGGTTAAGGATGAAAAATACCTGGAAAGGCTGAAATCTTTTTACATCCCTTCGTGACAGGCAATTTCGGTATAGTGCATTATTATGGAAGAACAGCGAGATATAAAATCTGTAAAAGTGGGATTCGTATACCTCAAGGATGACGATCCGAAGAAAGCAACCATGAAGAAACTTGAAAGATTCGGAATGGCATGCATAACAAGGCTTGGTGCTGCAAAAGGAATGGTTATTCTAACGCCGTATGCCGGTAAGATTCTTCTTCCATCTGATTCTATCCTGATGAAAAACAGAGGCGTATGCCTCATAGAAGGTTCATGGAAAAAGCATGACCGGTTTGAAGCCATTACCGGGCATTATGCAAGATCCCTCCCAAAACTTCTTGCCGTAAATCCTGTGAACTACGGAAAGGTGCAGATTCTCTCCTCAGTGGAAGCCCTTGCAGCTGCCCTCTATATTACCGGATATAGGGAACAGGCGGAGTCTGTGCTTTCCAAGTTCAACTGGGGACTAACGTTCCTCCAGGTAAACCATGATCCACTGGAACTTTACTGCAAAGCTCAAACTGAGGAAGACATGAAAAAAATGGAAAATGAGTTTTTCTGATTGCATTAATCTTATGCCGATCTTTCCCAGGCATTCTCCTTCAGCATGTATGTTCCTTTCGTGTATTTCTCCAGTATATTTCCAATGGATTTCCGGAAATTTTCTGGAACAAGAGAGAGCCTTCCATCTTCCCATAGGAGAACGTGTATGCCCTCTACGTGTGACAGGTTGTCAGGTATTGGCCGGCCCGAAATGTACAGTTTCAGGAATTCCATCTCATCCGGATCTATCCTCATCCTGACTTTTTCAGCTTTTTCTATTATGAGGGCACCATCCTCTATACTATACCCTATTTCGCCTGTCTTTCCACCAGCATATTTTACAAAGAGAAGTATCCCCATGCATTTTGTGCACTGTCCGCATGGTATTATCTTCCCTTTACTGTAATGGCAGGAATGGCATGATCTCTGCAGCAGGTACAGGTCGTGGTACCTGTTCACGAGTATTTTTTCAACTATGGACCCGAAAACAGGATATACGGCGCTCCACAGGGATGAATTAATTCCCTTTGACTGAAGGTATGCAGATGTCATGTTGTTGAAATCCCATGTCTGGTCAAAAACACCATAATAGTGCTTAATTCCTTTATATCCAGGCATTTCCCGCGGATCATCAAGTTCATCCCCCAGCAGAAGGCCGCTGATGGAATATGACCTGATCATGGGAATGAATGAGAAAACGTATACTGGAAACGTAAAAAGCTGGATGGGGTAGTCATCAGCCCTCTTATTCACAACAGCAAAATCAAGTATTTTCAGCCTTAGCTGCGCCCATCTGTAAAAACGGTCTATATTGGACCAGACCTTCTTGACATTTTCAAAATTTGCCGAGTAATATTCAAATGAAGTCTTTGCCGTAAGCCAGTGACCGCCCGATTCATTGAAAAAGAATACATATGTGTCTGCACCTGATTCCCTGAGCATTCCGTAGGTAAGGAGGCTCTCCTTGCCTCCTGAAGAGAGGACAGCCACACTGTTTCCCGGTTTAAAGGTTACCCGCGACTCCATATTTTTCCTTGAAGGTGCAATGATCTCTGTT
>JAJYYD010000057.1 GCA_021801305.1 Thermoplasmata archaeon | reverse complement strand
GGTTCTGGCTGCTTGTTTCCAAAATTGATCAAATAAAGGAAAGCTTCCCTTACCGCCTGGTCACCATTCCCGGCAAATTGAAAATAGTGCGATACAATATACCATAAATTGGTGACACTTTCTTTCGAAAACATTGGAAAGAGCCGGAAGCTTACGGTCATAACCCTGTTGTCTTCCATGGGTGTATTCATGGATGGATACGCACTGTCAATATTTTCCAGTGCATACATCTACCTGAAGTCAAGTTTTCTCGACAGGGCCATTTTTGTCTCACTTGCAGCATCTGCAATTTATATGGGCATGTTTGTGGGTAGCATTGTACTGGGAAGGCTTTCTGATTCATACGGCAGAAGGAAACTGTACGTGTACGACCTTGCCATAACCTCCTTTTTCCTCATAATGACAGGATTATCCTCAAACATATTCCAGTTCTTTCTATTCCAGATTCTTGCCGGAATAGGAATTGGTGCCGATTATCCCATCAGCTCATCCATTCAGGCAGAGTTCTCTCCAAGGAAAACAAGGGGGAAATACCTGGTATTCAATATATTCTCATGGACAATAGGTTCCCTGGTTTTCTATGCAATCTCGATCCCCATTGTACTCCTGTCGGGAGACCTGGCCTGGAGGCTGATGTACATAACGGGTGCCATCATTCCATTCCTGGTTATTCTGTCAAGACGCAGGATGCCGGAGAGTCCGTACTGGCTGGTGAAAGAGGGAAGAAGCACGGAGGCATATGCAGTTTCGAACAGCATGCTGAATTCAAAGGGGAATGTGCTTGTTTCTCCTCCGGCAGTAGAAAAGGGAAAAACATCATTCTCGGAGATATCCAGATTCCTCCCCCTGATAATCTTCACATCCGTTGCGTGGTTCTGTTACGATGTTGCAAGTTATGGCGTCTGGAATTATACTCCATCCATATTTATCCAGTCAAATTCATCTTATGTATCCACAATGGCAGAGACTCTCCTTGAGGAAATTCCGGTTGTGATCGGAACATTGCTATGCCTGTACGCAATAGACAGAACAGGCAGGAAGAAACTGGAATCCATAGGGTTCGGCTTAGCCGGGGTCTCTCTAATAGCCTTTGCCCTTGTGTCAATTCATTCTGCACTTCCATTCACACTGGTCTTCATGGCATTTGCACTCATGCATTTCTTCCACAATATAGGCCCTACAAATATTACATACCTTTATCCAGTGGAAATTTTTCCCACAAGAATCAGATCAACAGCCATGGGTATTTCAACTGCTGCCTCAAGGTTGGGGGCAATCCTTGGAGTTTTTGCACTCCCCCTCTTCATAGCACATCTCAATCTTTCCTATGGACTCATATTCTTCGCAGTCTTCGAATTCATAGGGCTTGGAGTGACTCTTCTCCTGGCGCCGGAAACACGGGGAAAATCTCTGTCATGAACATCCCAAAAATCACATGGGAAAATGCAGGTTATTAAAATAGGGAGTTTCACTATTTTATATCATCTGACCCCAACATTTCCTATTGACTGGAATCAAGAAACCATTCATACTGCCTCTTGATTTCCTCCATGGTTTCCATGTACCTTTCGGGCGAAACCTCTTTTTTTATCAATGCAAGGTCAAGGTCCCTGAGCATCTGTATTGCATTTGCTTTTCCTTCTACTCTGTAGTTCCGGATTAGTTTCTCAAGGTTGCCGTAAAATTCAGTTCCCATCTGTGTGAGGCTGAATTCAACTCTTGGCCTTCTTGGCCCGTTTTTCCATGTCCTAGTCACAATTCCGTATTTCACCAGGTCCTTGAGGTTCTTGTCAACAGCCTGTCTTGTCATTCCAAGTTCAGAGGCAATTTCATCAGGTGCATGCCTTGAGTGGAGAATCTTCACTATTTCCATCTTTGGGCGTGCGGTCAGTAAGTGTATCTCTGGAATCATAACAATACAAGGCTGCAGAGTAATTTTAACTTTTTTGTTGATGCTTGCAAAAAAATACTGAATTATGTAAAAATAAAAGTTGAATCAATTAAATAAAATTTGCAAAATAAATATAAATAATGCATTGCCATAAAACAGAGGATAAACATGGAAAACGATGGAACTAGAAAATTGAAAGAGATGCTGGATAGTGGCGTTATAACAAAGGAGGTTTACGACGAGATACTCTCAAGATGGGACTTTTCCGGCAACAGCAATAATGTGGCATCCGGGAAAGAAACAACCGGGGAGGAGAAAGGCAGGAAGAGGGGGGAATCAGTCAGGGTCAGCGGTTCAAGCAGCCTGTCTGAAGTCTTTGCCAGGGAGATGAGAGTTTCAGGGTCTTCTAAAATTGAAGGGAACTGTGATGCTGATATAATACACATATCCGGAAGCACAAGTGTTGGCGGAGACGTGATCAGTTCCGATACAATAGAGGTATCCGGTTCAATGAGGGTGGAAGGCAAAATTGCAGGAAACAACGTATCTTCATCAGGTTCATTGCAGGCCTCAGAAATCCACTGCCATAATATTCACGGTTCAGGTTCTCTTCACGTCAAGGGAAGCATAACTGCAGAAGAGGGAAGTTTTTCCGGAGGATGTGAGGCTAAAAGCCTTAAGG
>JAJYYD010000061.1 GCA_021801305.1 Thermoplasmata archaeon | reverse complement strand
CTTTGGATCAAATGGTTCCATTCCGTCAACTATCTTAGTCTTAAGAAGTTTCTCATCGACCTCGATCCCCAGTCCGGGTTTCCCTGATAGTGTGAAATGACCGCCGGAAAGTTTGTATCCAACCTTGAGAAGTTTTTTCTTCCAGTCTGGCCATGATTCCTCAAAGCTTTCCTGTATCGCAAAGTTTGTCATAGTATAATCAAGGTTCAATGAAGCTGCAGTCTGCACCGGACCAAATGCATTGTGCGGCGCAACCAGAACACCAAATGCATCAGCAATTGCAGCGATTTTTTTACCTTCAAGGATACCCATGCAGTTAGTCAGATCAGGCTGTATTATGTCAACAAGTCCCTGCGAGATGAGCCTGGTAAAGTCCCTTTTGTTAAGAATCCTCTCGCCAAGAGCAACCGGCGTTTCAATATATCTTTTGAACTCTGATAATCCGACTTCGAGTTCTGGATGAACCGGCTCCTCGAAGAAATATGGATCATACGGCTCTATTTCCCTTGCACCCATGATTGCATATCTTGTGTCAAACCGGCCATGGCACTCTATAAGAAGATCAACTTTTTCCCCCAGCTCTGACCTGAGCGCGGCAACGATCTCACCGGCGTATCTAGCACCTTCCTTCGTGATCCTATCGTAATGTGGCCCGAAGGGATCGAATTTCATAGCAGTAAATCCCTTCTTGACCATTGCCTTGCCCTTTTTCACAAAATCATCTGGTGTCTTGCAGTCTGAATACCAGCCATTGCAGTAAGCCCTGATAGGTGAGTTATATTCACCACCAAGCAGGTCATATACAGGGGCGCCAGCCTGTTTTCCGATGAGATCCCATGAAGCCATCTCAAAAGCACTTAGTGCAGATGTTGCCTCCATTGATTTTGAAAGATAGAACGAATTCCTGTAAAAATCGAAAATGTTTTTCTCTATATTAAAAAAATCTGCACCCTTGAATATCCTTTCAACCTCTTTCATACTTTCTTTTACCGGCAGGGTCATAAATGTTGTAGGTGCTTCTCCCCAGCCGACGGATCCATCGGAAGAGGTCAGCTTTACTAATAATATTGTAGAGCTCCAGGGAGATGATATCTCCTTGCCCTTTTCTCCGAGTTCGTATATGTCCACGTCCTTAATTTTCGAATTCATACAACTTGAATACATAAAAATACTTAAATATAAAGGGTATTTTTTGATAGAATTCAAAAAAGCCTATTTATGACGCTGAAATGACTATTTATGTCGTTACAGGAAAAAACTAAGAAAACAATGAATCACAATGGGAAAGAGTTCAGTTATTACTCCCTGCCTGGACTGCAGAAGGCTGGATACAATGTGAGGAGGCTGCCACTGTCGTTGAGGATCATAACCGAATCCCTTCTTAGGAATATTGATGGCGTAAGGGTCAGAGAAGAGGATTTGATGAACGTTCTTAAATGGGATGCAAAAGATCCGTCGGATTCTGAGGTCCCGTTTATTGTTTCCAGGGTGCTTATGCAGGATTTTACAGGTGTTCCGGCGGTTGTGGACCTCGCCTCAATGAGGGAGAAGATGAAATCGCTTGGGAAAGATCCTGAATTAATTAATCCAAAGGTTCCTGTGGATCTTGTCATAGATCATTCTGTGCAGGTCGATTTTTATGGAAATAGTGAGGCCTACGATAAGAACATAGAAAAGGAATTTGAGCGCAATTCCGAGAGATACAGATTCCTGAAATGGGCCCAGAAATCTTTTGAGAATTTCAGGATAGTCCCGCCTGGTGTCGGGATCGTTCATCAGGTAAACCTTGAATATCTCGGAAAGGTGGTCACCTCGTCAGGAAATGGTGGAAAAGAACTTGCATTCTTTGACTCCCTTGTCGGGACTGATTCGCACACAACAATGATCAATGGTCTCGGAATATTCGGTTTCGGTGTTGGTGGAATCGAGGCTGAAGCTGCAATGCTGGGCGAACCGGTTACTTTCCAGCTGCCAAAGGTCGTGGGTGTAAATGTCCATGGAAAGCTGAGGGAGGGTATCACAGCAACCGACGTTGTACTGACACTTACAGAAATACTTAGAAAGGCAAATGTAGTGGGGAAGTTTGTTGAATTTTTCGGGGAAGGGGTTTCAGAACTTGCTGTACCAGACAGGGCGACGCTTTCAAACATGTGCCCTGAATATGGAGCTACTGTTGCCCTTTTCCCTGTTGATTCGAGAACAATTGAATATCTGGAAATGACAGGTCGGGACAGCTCGCATATCGCTTTTGTAAAAAAATATCTTGAAGAACAGGAAATGTTTGGAGTTCAAAAAGGACTTGAATTCAGCGAGCTGATTGACTTGGATCTTTCCTCTATTAAACCCAGTATCTCAGGACCAAGGCTGCCGCAGCAGAGAACAGACCTTGGCAAGGCAAACCGCAATTTCTTGAGTTTTCTGGAGGGTGAAGAGAATATCACACTGGGTAAATCCGGCCAGAAGGAAGTTGCAGTCCGCAGGGTGCCATTAAAGATCGGTGGCCACTCAACATATCTATCAGACGGTGATGTTGTGATAGCAGCAATTACGTCCTGTACTAATACGAGCAATCAGAACGTAATGGTTGCAGCTGGACTTTTGGCAAAAAAGGCTGTTGAGGCGGGCC
>JAJYYD010000010.1 GCA_021801305.1 Thermoplasmata archaeon | reverse complement strand
CTCTTTCTGTTTGAGGCAGGAATAACGATACATATGCGCTATGAGATCATCATACTCGATCTCCTTCAGTTTTCTCATGGTTCTTTCTATCTCCCCATCCACCATATTCCCAGCTGCCAGGATCTCCTTCTTCTTTATTGACCTGTTCTTTTCCAGTACAGATTCCAGGCTTCCAATGGTAATGACATGAATACCGTCAATGCCTTCGTTCATGTTTTCAATATTGTCAGGTTTCGATATATCCACGTAGAACTTTGGTGTACCGGCTGAGACCATATCCTCCTTCGTTATCAGTATATCCGGAGAGGTTGTCGCAGTTAGCACAATGTCATTTTTCCTGATCTCCTCCTGCAGGTTCGCCAGAATGCTGAAATTCCCCTTAAGTATCCTGGCCGCCTCCATTGCCTTTTCCGGGTTTCTTCCGCATACTGTTATGGAATCCGGATTTTCCTTGGCAATATATTTTCCCAGTGATATCGCCATTCGACCCGTCCCGATTATGAGCACCTTCCTCCCCTCGACCCCAAACCTGGCTTTCAGTGCATCTATTGCAATGGACGGTATGGACGTTTTACCTTTTGAAATTGAAGTCCTCTCCCTTACCTGCTTGCCTATGCTGAGGGATTTCCTGAATACGGCAGATATAGGCTTGTTCACGAGCTTTCTTTTGAGTGCGGTTTCATATGAGGTCTTGATCTGCCTCAGGATGTCGTTCTCGCCCACAGACATAGACTCCAGTCCGCTGGCTACACGGAAAAGATGGCTTATGGCTTCCTCATCTTTTTTTACCACTGAACCCTGGAACCTTGAAGCATCTGGGAGATTGCCGTAGAAGTAAAGTTCCAGCCTGTTGCATGTCACGAGAATTACGTATTTTTTAATTCCAACGGATTTCAGGGTCTCCTCCCAGTAACTGTAACCCAGTGATATTCTGTTGTCAAGCACACTGGGGGTATCCCTGTAGTTCCATGAAATTACCGTGAATTGTGCCATTAAAGCCACTCTTTCGTAACGTTGCATGATGTTAATCACATATATTCCGTTTTGCTTTTGATGTGGTGAATCGTGATTACCAGAAATCCCCACCAAGGTCCCGTGCAATCCTTATCAGCATTCTCACTGCAATGTATAGGAATACAGCACCGACTATGAAAAGGATTATTGACACTGCAATTTCACCATGTATCCCGAGGCCCAGTGCTCCTGTTGAGAAGAGCTCGACACCCACCACAAGAAATGCAAGACCGATGACAAGCCGTATTATTTTGTTTACAGCAGCATCACTTATTATTGGCATCAATGAAAGATTACTTCTTCATATATTAATAAATATGATGAAAAATGTGGAAAAGGTTAATGCATTTAACAGCCCATCAAACAACCGATTCATGATAGTTTTATCGGGGTGTCCCTTATCCTTTTCCCGGTATAGACTTCAACTGCCCTTGCAATTGCCGAGGGTGTCCCAATTGTTGGTGCCTCTCCAAGCCCTTTTGCACCGCTGGGAAGATCAGAAGGTGTTTCGTCAAATTTCACGGTATACTTTGTGGTAATTTCTGAAGTCAGAAGGCCCGCCTCCGATATTGAGCTTGTCAGAAGCTGCCCCTCATCGTCGAATTCTATGTTTTCACTCAGTGTTTGACCGATACCCTGCAGATTCCCACCAACTATCTGGCCCCTGACCATCTGCCTGTTCAGGATTCTTCCAAGATCGTAGTAGGACCTGTCCTCCAGGACCTTGATTCTACCATAAGAGTCGACAGATACCTTAGCAAGGTTAGAACCGAAACTGTTGTATGAATCCTTGTAGCTGAAGAATTCATATACATCGAATGAACCGGAAAGTAGTTTGGAAACGGAATAGCTTCCAAATTTCTTTGAAACCTGGTCCCTGACTTTTCTAGCTGCAACTGTCACCGCAGATCCTCCCATCATGGCTGACCTGCTTCCCCAGGAACCTATGCCTGCTTCCATTGCATCAGTATCGCCGAGCTCCAGTTCAACAAGTTCCTCCTTAACCCCCAGTTCCTCGTTTATGATCTTCTTTACGAAGTCCTCGTGCCCCTGGCCATGAACGTTTCCCCCGAGCCATACCTTTATTCTTCCATCCTCTGATCTTACCCTTGCACTTTCACCAGGCTGGGCAGCCGGAACAAGAACAAACATGGCAACTCCGGTATCCTTTGTTGCCTCATAAGGAACGTATCCAAGTTCCTTTCTTGCTTTTATCATGAATGGTTTGGAAGCACCAATTTTCAGGCCAGTGGGTGACACAAACGGTTGTTCTGTTGCATTAAGAAGCCTTAACTCGAAAGGATCCATTTTCAGTTCGTCCGCAAGCATATCCATCATTCTTTCGGTGAAAAATGCGGCTTCAGGTCTTCCTGCACCACGATATGGTCCCTGCGGAACCTTGTTTGTGAACACTGAAAGTGCCCTTATGTAAGCTTGTTCTATATGATACTGCCCAGTTAACTGATGTGCAATGAATCTGGATGAAAACTCGCCTGTTCCGCCGGCATAGGCCCCTGAATCCACAAGGATTTCTCCCCTCAATCCTGTCACTTTGCCAGTTCTGTCTGCGTACAGCTTCATCTTTGCCATGGCACCTCTTCCCGGGTGGCTGGCCATGAGATGTTCACGCCTTGTCTCAATCCATTTAACAGGGCGCTTCTCTTTCATTGCTATATAGGATGCCATAACATATTCCGGGTATAGGCCTCCTTTCGAGCCGAACGCACCGCCTGTGTCGGCCTGAATTATGTGTACATTTTCAGGAGGGAGATCCATGGCTGCGCATATCCCCTCCCTGATGCTGAATACAGACTGCGTTCCGATCCAGAGTGTCAGTCTTTTCCCATCGTAATTTGCGATCACGCCCCTTGGTTCTATGGGATTTGTTACTATACGGTTATTCCTGAATGAATCTTCAAGAACTATGGGTGAATCATTCTTGAAGTCCTTTCCAAGCCATTTCTCGGAAATTATGTTGCTCTTGAATCCACTGTGGATTGGTTCAGCATCCAGGGCCTTCTCAGGATCTATTACCGGTTTCAGGGGATCATAATCAACCTCAACTGAACTGATAAGGTCCTCTGACTTGTAAGGATCATCAGCATATACTGCAGCTATAGGTTCTCCAAGGTAGTTTACAAATTCAGAGGCGAATACCATGTGCTGGGCTCTTTCAAACCCTGACATTGCACCTTCTCCCACTGCTGCAAGCGGATGATTGAATACCTTTGCGTTGATTCCACCCTTTACCTTGAGCAGGCGTGCCCTTGCATAGTCGCTCCTCACAACAGACATATACAGCATGTTCGGGAATTTTATATCATCAATAAACTGTCCAAGACCTCTTACGAATTTTTCTTCACTTTTCATCTTTACCACTCATGCCTCGATTGGCTCTTCTCTTACAAGGTCCTTATTTTGTTCTGCGCTGATCTCTTTTGCCGCTTCCTTCACTGCTTTTACTATATTTTCATAACCTGTGCACCTGCAGAGGTTTCCGGACAGTGCTTCCCTGATCTCTTTTTCTGTAGGATTATGGTTTTTCTGAAGAAGCCAGAAGCTGGTCATCAGCATACCCGATGTACAGTAACCGCACTGGAGACCGTGCTTGTCGACAAAAGCCTCCTGTACCGGATGCAGTTTTCCGTTCCTGGCCAGGCCTTCAACGGTAGTTATGCGCTTGTTATCGGCCTGCACTGCAAGAACTGTGCATGACTTCACTGCCTTGCCATCCAGAACCACAGTGCAAGCACCACAGTTTGAAGTATCGCACCCGACATGTGTTCCCGTTAGTCCTGCTACATCCCTAATAAAATGCACCAGGAGCAACCTTGGCTCTACCTTGGAACTGTACTCTTTGCCATTTATTGTTATATTAACATCTTTCTTCGCCATATAGTTCACCTCACAGTTTCCTGAGACTTTTTCTGGTCCCTTCTATGAAAAGTTTCCTGACCAGGTCCCTTTTCTGGTCCACCGTCCCATCCCTGTCCGCAGTGGGACTGATTTCTCCTGCTGCTTCTTCTGCCGCTTTTTCCATTGCCATTGGAGTTATTTTTGACCCAACCATTGCCTCTGATGATCTCTTGAGGTAGATTGGAGTTGGGCCAACTGACGCAACGGCTGATCCAAATTTCTCGCACAGGCCGTCTTTATTGACTTTCAACTGGATTGCAATAGCAGCGATTGAAAAATCGCCGGCCGGTTTCTTGAACTTGATATATGTTCCGGAACTTCTGGTTCCCCAATCCGGGAACTGGACTTCTGTTATGATCTCATTGCTCTTGACTACAGTTGTGTATGAATCAAGATAGAGATCCCTTGCCCTTACGTGTCTCTGCCCTTCTGGACCTGTTACAGTTACTGAACCGTCAAGGGCCATAAGGACAGCAGGGAGGTCGTTGCCCGGATCGCCATGTGCTATGTTTCCGCCAACTGTCCCCATATTTCTTATGAGAGGATCCGCTATGCTTGCTGTTGCTTCCTTCAGAATTGCAAGATTCTTTCCAAAATTCCGGTAATTTTCCAGGGCGCTTACCTTTGTTGTGGAACCAACAAGAAGAGCCCTGTCATTCTTTGTGATATATGTAAGTGAATCTATGTTCCCTATATCCACCAGGTACGGTATGGAAGTAACTCTTGATTTGAGGAGGGGGAGCAGGCTTTGTCCTCCGGCCAGCACCTTTGCCTCATCATCATACTTTTTCAGGAGCCCGATGGCCTCTTCCAGAGTACCCGGTGCAAAATAGTCGAATTCAGTAGGTCTCATAGACCCAATTAGTTTTAAATTGTATTTAAAAATTCCTGAAAATATAAAGTTTTAAAAAGCTTTTCTCTTGCTTTTTATGACCTCTGAAATAATGCTTAAAGCTATTTCAGAAGGCGTTACCGCACCGATATCTATCCCAATTGGAGAGTGAATTGACTTCAGGAAAGCCTCAGGTATCCCTTTTTCCTTAAGGATCTCCACGTCATTCTTGAAACGCTTCCTGCTCGCCATAATACCGATGTAAGAAGGGGCGTGCTTTGACACAGCCTCGAGCGCCGAAATATCTGTGTCACCCTTTGTCAGGATGACTACAAAATCCGTAGGCAAAACTTCAAGGCTGTCCATTTTGAAACCCAGGTCCGAAATCAGTTCATCAGGGTTCTCATCAAGGTTTGGCAGTGGATCAACCACCAGAGTTTTGAATCCGGTAAGTTTCCCGAATTTAACAAGCTGGTTTTCAACCTCGTCCCTGCCCCCCTGTCCAATGATTACCAGTCGGTCTGTGGGAAAATATGGCTCCAGGTATACATCTATTGAACCTCCGCAGAAGGTCTCAACGTAGATGTCATCGTCACTCCTGTTTTTTATCAGAGCGGTCAGTGAATCTGTCGTCTTCTCCATATGGACCTTGAATACTTTCGGGGTGCCCGTTTTAAGGACCTTTTCTGATTCTTCTATAATGACAGATTCTGGGCATGAACCACCCAGATTGCCGTGGATTATCCGATCACCGTGGACAAGCGCCTTGAACCCGGGTTTTGCAACGGATGATCCCTCTGTTTTTATAACAGTCGCTATTGCAAACTGTTTTCCTTCCTGCTTCAGTTTCATGATTGCCTCAGGGAAACCCTCATCATACATGCTTGAAAATGTTAGTTCAATATTTATGTTTTATTGTAATGTTTGTCAACCGTATTTGTTTAACAAAGTATAAACATGGCAGAACATGATTCAAATTTTATGAATCTGAAAAGAAGTCGAGAAAAGTTTTAATTATGGACAAAGCCATTAACCAATAACCTAAAAAATTAATTTAAAGGGTTGATCAAATGGTAAGGTTAACTATTTCAGTAAAAAATTTGAAAGAAATCGCGGATCTTCTTAATACGGTAGTGTCTGAAGCAAAATTCAAGATAGACCAGAACGGCCTCTCTGTCAAGGCAGTGGATCCGGCCCATGTCGCAATGATAAGCATCGATGTCCCAAAGAGCAGCTTTGCCGAGTACGATGTCTCCGGTGAGGAGGAGCTCTCCATGGATGTTGAGAGGCTCAAGTCTATAATCAGGCTTGCCGGATCAAACGATAACGTAACAGTCACAAAGGAAAAGGAGAAGCTCAGGTTTGAGATTGGAACTATCGTGAAAAGCGTATCTCTTCTGGATAACAACTCCGTCAATACTCCAAGGGTTCCCCAGATAAATTCTGAGTCTTACGTTTTGGTTGAAAAGAGTGAGCTTGAACGTGGCCTGAAAGCAGCTGAAGACGTATCGGATGCCATAAGGCTGACAATGAGCCCAGATGATTTTCGTGCAAAATCCTCATCAGATTCTGAAGAGTCAGAGATGATTCTGCACAAGGACATGCTGAAGGAGATCAGATGCACAGGAACCATCAAGAGTTCATACCCACTGGAATATCTGTTGAAGTTTGTGAAATCGCTATCCACATCAGATGTGTTAAAGCTTGGATTCAAGGATGACTATCCGCTCACAATTGAATTTCAGTTTGGGCAGAACAGGAACAAACCCGATGAAACAATGAAAGGAAGCTTCCTGCTTGCTCCAAGGATGGAGCAATAATTTTTCATATCAACTTTGAAATAAAAAAATAATACTTTTCTCAAATAATCTATCCCTGTGACAGAAATCAGGTTCCCCGTTCAATGGCCATCAACATTTATTCCTTATCCCCGGGATATTTAATGGGAAGCTGGATTGAATATGGACGTCTGGGTTATGCAAGGCGTTTCTGCAAAACATTATTCTTGTTAACGGTTGAGACATCTATCTCCGGAGGCAATAGTGTGGATCCAGTAAATTGAATGCACACCCTGGATTTGGATGTATATTCGGCCAGATACCTGTTCACCTGTTTATTGAATGATTGAATCTATTGGCTTATTTTCATAACTTTGAAGCGGGCGCGGGGGGATTCGGACCCCCGATCTATAGCTTAGGAGGCTATTGCCATATCCAGACTGGGCCACGCGCCCCTTGTTTTGTTGCATTGCAACTTAATACAAAGCCATTCTGCATAATAAACTCATATTTTATTTTTGGTCTGGTTACGAACCCTGATAGTGTAACTTCCAAGTTCTGAAATGAATAGATATTAATCTAATCTAATAATTCAAGTCCATGGAAATACATATTAACGGAAGCACAAACAACATAAGGTTCTCCGCTGCACATTTCATACCGAATATTGAGAAATGCTCAAGGCTGCATGGGCATGATTATTCCGTGGATCTGACACTCAATGGGGAAATGGTTGACGGTGTCCTCATTGACTACGGCATCATAAAAAAAGAGATAAGAAGCATAATAGAACCCATTGATCATAAAGTTATAGTTCCCGCAGTGGACCGTTACTCCACGCATAAAGTTGAAAACGGGGTATGCACCGTAAATTTCCGCCAAAAGGAGTACCGGTTTCCGGAAGGGGACGTTTTCCTTCTGGACGCTGACATGTCATCCAGCGAAAACCTTTCCCAGTATTTTTTCACACTGCTTTCAGAAAAGATACGCAAACACAGAAACATTAAATTCCTGTCAGTAGTTGTTTACGAGGGGCCCGGACAGGGTGCAAAGAGCGAGGATAGCATTGACCAATAAGAGGTCAGTAGTGCTGCTCTCTGGAGGACTGGATTCTGCCACGGTGCTGGCATACGCCCTTTCAAATGGTTATGAAGCAACGGCCATAAGTTTTGATTATGGTCAGAGGCACAGTGTTGAACTTGAAAGCGGGAAAAGAATCTGTCAACATTACGGAATCGAGAGAAAGGTTGCGAGTTTTGACATGAAACAGATTGGAGGCAGCAGCCTGACTTCTGACATGAAGGTCGAAACCCGTTCCATTGATGAAATACCTGATTCCATTCCTACAAGCTATGTCCCGGCAAGGAATACCATATTTCTGTCCATTGCCTCAGCCTATGCGGAGGTACTTGGTGCAAAAACAATATTTATTGGTGCAAATGCAGTGGATTATTCCGGATATCCTGACTGCAGGCCGAAGTTCTTCAATTCAATGGAAAATACCATAAATCTTGGAACAAAGCTCGGGCAGGACTCACGCTTAAGAATTGCTGTTCCTCTCCAGTACCTTACAAAAGGAGAGATAATATCCTTGGGAATGAGGCTCAAAGTGCCTTATGAACTGACACATTCCTGTTACAACGGCGAAGAGGAAGCATGTGGTGAGTGTGATTCATGCCTTCTGAGACTGAAGGGTTTCATGGATTCAGGATTCAGGGACCCCGTAAAATATAGAAAATATCCTGGTTTTTATGAAAAATATCTTGGTAAATCAGTTCTTTGAAAAGAACTGATCCACGAGTTTACAGCTGTTCTTGACTGACTGTACTGTCTTTTCCCAAAGGGCAAGTTCATCCTTGTTGAAATCCATCTCGTATATTTTTTCAACACCGTCCTTGCCAATCTTTATGGGCACGCCTATGAAAATGCCTGAAGCATTGTAATGCTTTCCCGTAGACCCTTCCAGGTAGGCTGCGCATGGAATGACCCTCTTCCTGTCTCTTATGATTGATTCAACCATTGCTGTGATTGAAATCCCGGGCGCATAATAGGCACTTCCAGTCTTGAGATAGTTGACAATCTCCCCGCCCCCGAATCTTGTCCTCTTGATGATCTCGTCGATCTTGTCTTTGCTCATCAGGTTGGATATAGGTATTCCTGAGACGCTTGAGTATCTTACAAATGGAACCATATCGTCCCCATGGCCGCCAATCACGAAAGCGTTCACGTCTTCTACTGCAACCCCAAGTTCCTGTGCTATGAAGTACCTGAACCTTGAGCTGTCCAGTGATCCACCAAGTCCTATTATCCTGTCAGGGCTTATTCCAGTAGACTTCTGAAGGGCATAAGCCATTATGTCAGCAGGGTTTGAAACCACAACTATAACTGAATTTGGGCTGTATTTTTTTATATTTCTCCCGACATCCGATATAATCTCTATGTTCTTGTTCAGAAGATCGTCCCTGCTCATTCCGGGTTTTCTGGCGAGCCCGGCAGTAACCACGATAACGTCAGAATCTGCCATATTCTTGTATGCTTCGGGATTTGTTGTCGTGAAACCTTTTACTTCCACTGAGGTTCTCCAGTGCGGTGTTCCCTCAGCTATATCCAGAGCCTTTCCTTCGGGTACCCCGTCCACTACATCGAACAGGTAAATATCCCCAAGTTCCCGTGCTGCGAGAAACTGGGCCACTGTAGCTCCAACATTGCCAGCACCTATTACAGATATTTTGTTTCTTCTCATGGTTGTTGATTGCATACCTAAACTTAAATTTGTTTCCGAAATGTTAACAATCCAGAAAAGAATCGTGAAAACCGGTCTCCTATGAATTGAGTATTTTTCACTATTTAAAGGGTGAAATAAAGGAAATAAAATTAAGTGCACAAACACTTAAATCTAACCTAGTCTATTCTCATGCGTTCATGCTGATTATTAACTGGCAAAGTTAAAATAATTAATTGGCGTCGTATTGTGGTTGAGATGATCCTGGTATATGATAAAGGAGGAAAGCATGAGGAAATATGCAACACCCTCATGAATCCCACCGGTGTGGAGTATAAACTAATACTCGACTTTACAGAATCAGTACTGGAAAAAGAGAAACCGACCTCTGTCATGATTTATGTCGACGGGAAGCTTGAGAAACCTGTTGAAGAACTTCTTCTGAAGGAAAGAAGGGATTACCTCCTGATTCTCCTGATGGAAAAGGATATAGAGATTAATGAGAAAATAAGGTACAGCAGCGAAATTGTCTTCCTGGACCTCCTGGACATGAACGAATCCAGAAAGAGGCTCAGGAAAGCCCTCACATCACATATTGTCAGAAAACTGAAAACTATTAATGATTTTACTATTTATCTTGCTAAAAATGGCATATACCCTGGAACAATCTTTTTTACAAAACCTGAAAACACCCAGGCTTTCATGTCACTCCTTTTATCGGTTAACATAGACAGAAAGAAGCTTCTTATTGCTTCCAGGTTCAATTTCGCACTGGAAATGCCAGAAATCTTCAATGATGATAATTTTGTATGGGTCACTGATTCAATAGGCGCACAGAGAAACCGGCCAGTTAACCTGTCTTTCATTTCAGACACGATAGTGAAGAGGATGCTGGAAGGAAGAAGTTCCGTTGTATTTGTGGATGTATTTGATCTTCTCATTGTATATCACGAGTTCTTTGAGGTGGCAAGGGCCTTTGAGCAGATAAAAAGCGCAGCAATAGAGAAAAATTCTTATCTGATACTTGTTTTTTCGGACAACGCAATGGACAGCATCCAGTTCGGGCAAATCACGAGGTTCTGCCAGGAATGGCAGCCTGAAAGTATAGAAGATCTTGAGTTAAGAGGTTAGGTGGAAATGGAAAACGAGAGCCTGTTTGGCAAGATAAATGAGTTTTTTTCCCAGAGCAGGGGAAGATCTCTAATTGTCAAGGGAAAACCCGGAGCAGGTAAAACCACATTTGCACTGGAATTCCTGGAGAGTGTCAGGGAGAACTCCCCTGTTTCATACCTTTCATCCAGGTCTTCGGACGCCTCTCTATACGAGACATTCAAATGGCTGGAAAGCGTTTCCATAAAAACTGAGGATGCTGCCACCAGCGAACTGGTCAATGTGAATACAGAATCCCTATCAAAGCTTGAGCGAATGATTGAAGAAGGCAAAATGAGCACCTCGATTGAGGGAAACCTCGTCCTGAACATACAGGACCTTTTACCGGAGATCAAGTTAATCTATAATTTTGTTGACAAGAATTTTAACGGTAACCCTATCATAGTCATAGATTCAATTGATGCCATTGCTGAAAAGTACGATATGAATGAGAATGTGCTTTTTTCCCTGTTGAATACGGATCTTGTTGAAAAATCCGGTGCAAACCTCATTGTGATTATAGAGGCAAAGGAGAAGCCAAAACTGGAATATTTTGCAGATGGTGTAATATCAATGGATTATTACCTCAAGAATGATTTTCTTGTCAGAACTGCAACCATTGAAAAGCTCAGAGGAATATCAATTTCATCATCGCCAATTTATATCTATTCTCTTTATGCAGGCAGATTCCTGCCCCTTGACCGGGGACCCGTGCTGTATCCCAACACGAAGATAAAGATGCCTAAGGTTGAAAATACCGATCTCTTCCAGGTTCCACTTGGAAGTGCGGAACTGACAAAACTCAACCCAACCGGGGAGGACAGTGTTCCCCTGGGATCCTTGATAATACTTCACCGTGAGGATGAATCAACCGGAGTCAACGACCTGGTAAACCTAATGAAAAACAACATGATAAAAAATGCCATTTCCCAGAACCGGGGAGTCATAGATGTTACTTCCGGAAGTTATGAATCGTCAAGGGTTCTTACAGCCAGCCTCGAGACTGAGAACCTGAAGCATTACATAACAGCGGAGAAATCCAAAAAATCCAATTCATTTATCATAAACCTTGAAGGAAAAAGCATAGCGGAAGATTTCCCAAATGAAGTCGTGGATTTCTTTCTTTCCAACTCGTCCAGGCCAAACCTGTACTTCTTTTCCTCAGATTTTCTCATATTCACGTACGGGTACGAATTTTTCGGCGATCTTCTGAATCTGATCAACGGCCTGAGGCCCACCGGGGCAATAATAATCATCACGGACGATGATTACTACAAGAGGATAAGCCATTACGCCAGCCTCACAATACATTTCAGGGAGGCAAACGGATATGTCCTGGTCAATTCCTCAAACAGGAGGCTCTATGCTGCAACGCCAAAATATGATGCGGACAGATGGCCTGTTATGAAGCTTTCAGAAATAGTGTAGTGCTTTGGCTAATGCAGTTCTTCTATGGAGACTATGCTAAGGTTTTTTATGGACCTGTAACCCTGTGTCTTCATACCCATGGTTGACGTAAGTTCCCAGAGTGCTATGAGAGATGATGACACAAGGTAGACGGAACCTGACTGTGCCTTGTCCAAGTCGGTGGAATTTACCCTCCCGGAGGCTATGATCCTGTTGCTGTCTATTTCAAAACCAAGGTCTTCGTAAATTACCCTTACATGGTTTATCCCGTAAATTTCGTGGAAATGAGAAATTGCCTTTTCGGAAATTTTCCTGGCGCTGTCGAAAATATTTACTTCCATATCAGCTTCTGACCTGAGGAATTCGGATACCTCACTTTCCACAAGCATTTCTCCCTTTGAACTCACCCGGTACTTCAATGAAATCCCAATAAGCTTTAATCCACTGAATGATTAAGTATTTATGTTTCCGGCAACAAGGATGAGAAGGACAAGAACAACACCGCGAATGCGTGACCTAGTGGCAGAAACCCGGATTGATCCATCAAAGCTCATCATGCCTGTTTTTGTGGATGAAAATCTGAAGAATATGGCTCCTATTAACTCCATGCCGGGAATTTACACATACCCGCTGGAAATGGTCGGGAAGTACCTGGAGAGCCTTGAGACCAAAGGAATAAGGAACATCCTCCTTTTCGGTGTTCCAGCCCACAAGGATGCCATGGGTTCCTCTGCGTACGATCCCAATGGCGGAGTGCAGAAAGCTGTTAAGCTTGCCAAGGAGAAGACTTCGCTGACTGTCATGACTGATCTCTGCCTCTGCGAGTATACCGATCATGGACACTGCGGCATAGTTGAGAAATCCGTTATAAATAATGACAGGACCCTTGATGTTTATGACCGCATTGCACTAAGTTATGCAGAAAGTGGATCGGACGTGATAGCACCAAGCGGCATGATGGACGGACAGGTTGGTTCAATAAGAAAAGCCCTTGACCAGTCTGGATTTAACAACACTTCAATTCTCGCGTACAGCGCAAAATACTCTTCAAACCTCTTTGGCCCCTTCAGGGAGGCTGTCAAGTCTGCCCCGGGATTTGGGGACAGAAAGACTTACCAGATGGACTGGCGCAATTCAAGAGAGGCCATGAGGGAGATCGATCTTGACATAAAAGAGGGAGCGGACATGATAATGGTGAAACCGGCTATTTTTTATCTTGATGTCATTTCAGAGGCCAGGAGAAGATTTGACCTCCCACTGGCTGCCTACAGTGTCAGCGGTGAATACAGCATGATCAAGAAAGCAATACTTGATGGTTACATGAATGAAAATATCATACTCGAAGGCATGACATCAGTGTTCAGGGCAGGCGCAGATATGCTGATAACTTACTTTGCGGAATGGTTTATGGAAAATGTGGAGCAGTGACCCCGTTATTTTTTCCAAATTTATCATTCATGAGGCAGAAATCCTGCATCATTAGGGAGAGGAGTAGAATCAAACCGAGGAAATGCACAAATAATCATTACCGAAGTACCTGGTAGCCATCATGATGAATACGATATGAATGCACATTTTCCACGTATCCCGTACCACCAAGAATAAATCGCATAAATTAACAAAATGCTTATTAAATAATGCAGGATTTAGTTAAGGTGATTAAAATATGGCAGTAACATTAGGACAGAAGGCACCGGATTTTACAGTGAATTCAACGCAGGGACCGATAACACTCTCAAACTACAAGGGGAAATGGGTTCTCTTATTTTCACACCCAGCGGATTTCACGCCGGTATGCACAACGGAGTTTATGGCATTCAGTGAATCCTATGAAGATTTCAAGAAACTGGGAGTAGAACTAATAGGATTGAGTGTGGACAGCATTTATTCACACATCGCATGGCTGAAAGACATCAAGGAAAAATATGGAATCGAGGTTCCTTTCCCGGTTCTGGCGGATCTTGACAGGGAAGTTGCCACAGAATTCAACCTGCTTGATCCAAAAGTTGGAACCACGGTGAGGGGTGTTTTCATCATAGATCCAAACCAGGTTGTAAGATGGATGATTTACTATCCTGCGGAGACTGGAAGAAATATCAAGGAGATACTGAGAGTCATAAAAGCCTTACAGTTCAACTGGGCAAACAAGCTTGCAACCGGAGCCAACTGGGAACCCGGAGACTCAGGAATTGCCTCGGCACCCGGAACCCTGAAAGACGCACTAGCCAGGGAGAAGGAAGCTGGAGCCGAGAGATGGTACCTCAAGAGAGTAAAAGTATAAGTTGGTTTAATTGGTAGAATGCGCCATGTATAACGTGGTAATGGGTGATATTCACCCATCCACAATTTGTGTTGATATATCCAGACTTCCTGATTCGTTCAGTGACCTTCTTGAAGTGCTTATTTCTGACTATCCTGCAGAGAGCATGGCTGAATTCATAGAGACCTATGCAAGAACTGATACGGTTATGCCGGATGACAAGACTCTGGGATTTGTTGTTGTGAATAACAACAAGAAAGCCGTAGCGCTGTCTTTCAGCACAATTCCCAGCGGCATCAGGGAAAAGATGCTTGACATATGCTCAAAGTACAGGGAAAAGAATTTTGAAGTTGAAGTGGACATAGGATAATCTTTAAGGAAACACTTGTTAAATCAAATTTATACGCTATTTTAAAAGCCATCATTATAAAGTTTAAATAGAGATTTTTGATTGGAGTCAGTATGATTGATGCACCCATTGAATGGGCAATTGTAATAGTGGTAATTTTGGTGCTCTTTGGCAGCACAAAGAAAATACCAGAATTTGCCAGGAATCTGGGTAGAGCGACAGGAGAATTTAAAAGAGGACAGGTTGAACTGGAAAATGAGCTCAGGAAATCAATGAACCCGGATGCTTCATCTGTAAAGCCCTCTGAAATAAACTTCAGTGAAGCAGCAAAGAACCTGGGAATTGAAACATCTGGAAAAAGCGAAGAACAGCTTAAGACAGAGATAAGAGAAAAACTCAGCAATAACCAATGAGCGACGAGGAGCTTCTACCGCTGCTCTTTAAGAATCTCGATGAGCTTCGATATCGAGTTATAAGGATTTTTTATGTATTTGGATCAGTCTTCATTTTTCTCATGATCTTCAGGATCCAGACGCTGGATCTTTTTGGTTTTAAGTTCCCTTTCATTTATCCAAATGTTTACAGGAATATGGGAAGTCAGTTTCTCGCACTTGTTGAGAGCCATGTCCTGCCCAAGGGCACAGAAATACTGGTTTTTCGACCTACAGATGGTGTCGCAGCTGACCTGTACCTGACAATGTTTATGGCCCTTGTGCTTTCAATGCCATATACGGTTTACCAGATCTCGAGATTTTTAAACCCGGCACTCAAGAAATCAGAGAGGGACATGGTGAAATCACTTGTGATACCGGCCTCAGGTCTTTTTGCCGCTGGATCATTTGTTGGACTGTGGCTCATCGCCCCGGAGCTTTTTATAATATTCAACAGATTTGATCTAGGTCTTGGTGCCAGCACAACAATGGGCCTCATGAATTTTGTTTCGTTCCTCTTCATATATGTACTGACATTCGGGCTCGCCTTTGAACTCCCGGTAATAATGGTTGCAATCACAAGGCTGGGTATTGTGAACTCGGACTACTGGAGGAAAAACTGGAGATATGCAGTAGTAGCATCACTCATATTCGGGATGATCTTCTCACCGGGCGTGACTGGATTCACCATGATTGTTATGTCAGTCCCCATGATGATACTGTACTTTGGCGGGTATTATTTTGCAAGGAGGATTGAGAGGCGCAGAATGGATCAGGCTAAGCAGGAGAACAAGGAACTGTTTTCCAACTGAACTTTCCGCATAAAATCAATCCCATTTACTTAAATTCAGGAGATGGGAGGATAATGGTTTTCTTTGACCTCTCCCTATAATGAGTTCCTGAACGTGTAAAGTTCCCTAAGCTTGATTTTTGAGGTATCGTATACATCAAAAAACAGGCGATCAACAGTGGATGACCTGCCGGACATGCTCCTCATTGACTTATAAAAAGTGAAAAGTTCCGGATTTATCTCCTTGAGAAATTTCCTGGATTCCTTTGAAAAGCTGTTGTCAGGCATAACAGAGCTTACAAACCCCATGGATTTGGCTTCAACAGCGTTCATTATCTCTCCGGAAATTATTCTGTTGTAGGCCTGTGATGGAAAACGATCCATAATTTCCGGTATGATCCCGGTGAAAGAAGGCAGTCCAAACTTCAGGTCCGGCATGCCGAATCTTGAATGATCGGATGCAATGATCATGTCGGTAGAAAGGGCAAATTCAAGCCCCATACCCAGCGCCAAGCCATCAACAACACTTATAACCGGAAGGTTCAGCGTCTGCAGTGCCCTTGATATTGAAAAGCCAAGCGAGTAGATATTCTTCAGGAAACCACGATCGTTGATTCTTACACATGAACCATTATATCCAACAGAGAAAGCCCTCCTTCCTTTTCCCGTAAGAGCAACCACCCTGATGGTTTCATCGCCCATGACATCGGTAAGGGCCGAAAGGAGATCCTGCAGAACCTCTATATCAATGGTGTTTCCATCTAGATTTGAGATGGTTATCCATCCTATCCTGTCTTCGTCGATAGTTAAGTCTACCTTGCCTCTCCCGGAAATATCCATCTGATGATCCTTCAGTACATTGTCAGGTTGAACTCCCTGTCCTTTTCCTGGTAATCCTCGAGGGACTTGATTTTTAATAAATCAGATATGGTCTGCATGACATGACCG
>JAJYYD010000040.1 GCA_021801305.1 Thermoplasmata archaeon | reverse complement strand
CATATGCAGTTTTCATATCAAGCCCATATTTAAATTTGTGCGGGAAAATAAGGTTCATGAATGAAATTTGCTGGATTCATGGTACTTTCATGATTTCCTGATGCTTGAGGCAATTCAGAAATGTTCATCTGCCACAAACACGGAACCACCCATATCATCCCCAATGTCATTCCCGGATCCTTTTGCCGTTGTAATGAACAGTTTTTCCATGTCCGTTCCCCCGAATGCGCAAGAAGTTACATTTTTTGCAGGAATTTTCAGGATCTTTATCCTTTCCCCCTTTACCGGGTCCCACTGTGAAATGCAACCTCCTCCCCAGTGGGCGACCCAAATTTTTCCATTGGAATCTATGGTCATGCCGTCAGGATTACCGGGTAGCGATCCAAAATCCACTGCAGTCCTGCGGTTCCATATTTCCAGTTTCCCCGGTGAATAATCGTAAGCGTCAACCTTTCTTGTCGGGGTGTCTATGTGATAGAATAATTTCCTGTCCAGATCCCAGCAGAGCCCGTTTGATATTGTAAGATTTTCCAGTAATATCTGCACTTTTCCACCGCTGTCCAGGGCGTAAAGCTTTCCAACTTTTTTCTTTTCACCCGTATCCATTGTTCCGGCCCAGTAATTTCCATATGAGTCACACTTGCCGTCATTGAATCTCACCCTTCCTGCGGGAATGTCTATTTTTGCAAGGGGTGAAACTTTCCCGGTTTCTGGATCCATCTGAATAAAGCTGTCGCTGCTTGTGCCCATAAATCCGCCCTTACCATCTGGGTAGAGAGAGGTCATTATGTCAGGGGTTTCCACAGTAATTATTTTTCGGCTTTCCCAGTCCGTGTAGTGAAATCTTCTTGCAGGAATATCAACCCAGTATAGCCTGCCCCTCTTTGCATCCCAGCTCGGGCCTTCCGCCAGGGTGTCAATTCGTTGTGCTATGTTTTCCAGCATCTGATCATCCCGGGTAATTTCACCTGAAACCTCTCTTTTCCCATCCTTCTGAGAAAAGGTTGAAATCCCTGTCCTTCTCTTCAGCAATGTAGTCTTTCACCTTTTCCTTTATGCCAATGCCTATTCCCGGCCTGCTGCTGACAATCTCGTAACCGTTTTTCACTTCAGGCCTGCTGTCAACTGTGTCCCATGCCCAGTCCGGGTAGGCAAACTCATCGAACATCTCCTGTATTTTCAGGTTGGGAAGAGTGGCGTCCAGCTGCATCGTGATGAAGGTGTTGATCGGGCCTTCAGCCTGGTGCGGAGCCACAGCAATATTGTATGATTCTGCCATTGCCGCGATCTTCTTTGTTTCAAGCAGTCCGCCTGTATTTATGACATCCGGTTGTGCGATATGCAGGGCCCCAAGCTCGAATGGACGCGTGAAATCAAACCTGGTTATATAGCGTTCCCCGGCTGCAATCGGCACGCTCGTGGATCTGGAAAGCATTGACATCCCCTCCACATCCTCAGGAATAACCGGCTCCTCAAACCAGCCTATGTTCTCAAATCTCTCCAGGTATTTTGCTATTTTCAGTGCTGTTGATCTGTTGAATCTGCCATGTCCTTCTATTAGCAGTTCAATCTTGTCCCCAACAGCCGAATGAACAGATTCGATAATCTGTCTTGACCTGTTGAATTCCTCCTCGTCCAGGAATCCAGATCCTGCACCAAAAGGATCAAACTTGAGTGCCCTGTATCCTTTATTTACCGCATTCCTGGCAAGCTTACCCCAGTCTTCAGGATTCTGGGCGGATGTGTACCATCCGTTGGCATACACCTTTATGGAATCTCTCATCTTGCCTCCAAAGAATGTGTAGACGGGCGCACCGAAGTGTTTCCCCATGAGGTCCCATGATGCGACCTCAATCCCGCTCATAAGCCCTATACTTACAAGGTCCTTGCTCCTGTTGAATGTCCTGAGCATCCAGCGGTTCATGAACTTCTCAATCTCAAAGGGGTTTGAACCTATGATAATATCCCCCAGATCCTTCAGCCTTTCCTTGACCGAGAACTGTGCGCTGTAAACTGTAGCTTCACCGGTCCCCACTGACCCGTCAGGCGTTATCAGCTCCAGGAATACCCATTTCTTCCAGGGATTTTTCACAATATATGTCCTTATTTCTGATACTTTTGGCTCGTACATAATTGGTATTTCCCTGAAAGATTATAGTTTTACTGTTTTCTTGTCAGGAAATCAGGGGAATTATGATCACAACTCCCATCAAAAATTGTTCTGGTATCCTGAAAAATTGCTGCCAGAGATTCCTCCGGACCCTCTCCTCTTGATTGCTGCGTTTATATCTGCCTCGTTGAATCTTTGGGGAAGACCTCTTCCGTTAATGTAGTCAAAGAGGACCAGTTTCAGGACATTCATATAGGTGAAGTTGAATATCAGGCTAAGGGCAATGAGGATCAGGCCGACTACCACAATGGATGCAACAAATACCAACGGAAGTATGGATGACAGGACAACCAGTCCCAGAATGAATATTATCACTCCGCTTAACGTGAACATAAGCGTATAAAGATCTACATATGCAACACCACCGAATGTTTCACCGAAATTCTTCCTGATGGTTGAAACACTCTGTTCTATGGCCTTTATTGGGCCGAATCTGTTGTCCAGAATTGACGGTACAGCAAAAAAAGTTGCAATTGTTATCATGAGGGAACCCATTACAACTATGACCATT
>JAJYYD010000087.1 GCA_021801305.1 Thermoplasmata archaeon | reverse complement strand
TGTTGTACACATTGCTTTTCTGGAATCCGTGTCATCAAACGCTATATACACTCAGGCACCGAACCTCCTCTTTCTGGATTGGTATGAACTTATGGCACGGAGAAAATCAATTTTCTTCAACTCTGGCCAGTTCACGTCTGAAAAGTAAAGTTCTGAATAAGCCGATTGCCACAGGAGGAAATTCGATATCCGCTCCTCTCCGCTGGTCCTGAGTATCAGATCCGGATCTGGAATTGAACCGTCATAGAGATATTTCCTGAATTTCTTTTCATCGATATCGTCAACGTTTTCCTTTCCGGACTGGACATCCCTCACAAGGCGCTTAATTGCGTTTATTATCTCTTCTCTTCCCCCGTAACCGATGGCAAGGTTAAACTTGAAATTCTTGTAGCCTTTTGTTGACTGCTCAACCTCCCTTATGGTTTCTTTCAAGAAATCTGGTAATTTTCGAGTTTCCCCGATTACCTTGACCTTAATCCCGTTCTTTTTTATTCTTTCATCCTTCATGAGGTCCCTGAAAGCTTCGTCAATGAGGTGAAAAAGGAAATCCACTTCACTGTTGTCCCTTTTGAAGTTCTCGGTGGAAAACCCGTATACCGTGACTATCTTGACACCAACCTCCATGCACCATTCGAGGACTTCCTCGAGTTTCTCTTTTCCCTTCAGGTGCCCCTCATTATCCGATAACCCGACAGATCTTGCGTATCTCCTGTTCCCGTCAGTTATTATGCCGATATGTTCGGGAATCGGGTACTGCTTTATCTCGTCAATGAGCATTTTTTCGTAGACTTCCCCCGCAATATTCCCTATTCTCCTTCCTATGCTCATCTTTTTTTACCTTTCAACATGTTCATTATAAATTGACTTTAATTATTTTCCTTTCACCATCTTATTCAAGAGTCCTGACCAGTTCCATTGAATATACATTCAGGAACTTAGAATAACCATGCACAATTCTTTTGTTACGCATCTCGAGACCTATCTCCCTGAATTTCTCCATTCTCTCCTCCAGCAATGCAGTGTCCATTATCTCATAGTAGTTAACCACCCCGCCTTTTCTCAGTGCTTCGTATGCCTTCTCTACGAATGAGAAAGAGGAATGCGGGAGGTTCATGATCACCCGGTCCATTCCTCTGTATTTGAGTATCATTTCTGATGCATCTCCCAGTTGAGGGAAAATTTTCCCCTTCAGCCTGTTCATTCCCATGTTTTCCTTCATCAGGCCAACAGCAGCCGGATTGCTGTCGAAAGCCTGTATTTCACATTTTTTCATGCTTGCTATTGTTATTGAGAAAGGACCGACACCGGCAAACATATCGATAATTCTTTCACCTTCTTCAGCGCTTTTCGCAACTATATAACGCTCTGTTGCAAGTCTTGGAGAAAAATAGACGTTTCCAACATCCACCAGAAACCTGAGGCCATTTTCCCTGTATATGGTTTTTGTTTTCCCTTCGCCGCATATAAGTTCCAGGTCTCTTGTCCTGAATTCACCCTTGACACCCCTGTCAAGGAAGACTGATCTAACATTCTTTTTTGATTCCAGTATATTTCTGGCAAGTACTTCGGGATCTTCCTGTTCTCCCTTCTTCATTATGGCTATGTCTCCTATGACGTCATAGGAGCCTGAGAATTTCAGTGGCCTTACTGATCTGCTGAGATCGGGATTCCCTTCATGCTTTAATATTCGATATGGCAAATCGAGATGAGTCAGGGTCGCCGCTTCCCTGATTGGTATCAGCACATTGTCCCCATCGGGTATAATTTTATAACCGGAATTAATGGCATTCATGTTCCGGAGTGCCTTCAGGATTGACTGGGCTTCCCTTTTCGGTACAGATATATGATCGATCATGTCCTGATCTCACCAGCGATCCTTCTGGAATTCCTGATGGTCTCCTGGGCAAGCCTGGTGGAGAAGCCTGGAATCAGGGAGATAAGTTCCGGCGTTGATCTTGATATATCTTCAATTGTCTTCAATCCTGATGCGAAAAGCCTTCTTGCCCTCACTCTTCCTATCCCGGATATCATGGTGAGCGAGATAATCTCTTCGCGCACACCCTCCTTTATCCTGTAGTTAAGGTTTTCAAGATCCCTTCTGATCTCAGCCTTGTACATGGATGAGAGTCTTGCAAGTGAATATGAAATCCAGTCGCATGAAGAAACTTTAGCCTGTATGTCCCCAGGGCCAATGTTGAACTTTTCAGATATCCTGTTTATTGGAACTTCATTGATCCAGTCTGTAAGGACCATGGCAGTTTTTGCACTGTGGACCTCTTCCTCTGTCTCCAGGATTATGTTGTTATCCATGAAGTATTCCACTATTCCTTCGGCCTCGTCACGGTTTGCCCGGAAGTTCAGAACATCCGGTGTGGTGCATATGGTATAAAGGGCGAGAAGTTCGCTGTGTTTCTCATTGAAGTAGTCCCTGAGTATTATGGCAGTCTTTGGATCAATGTACAGATCACTGACTGTCTTACCAAACTTTGTGACGCCATAAATTCCCATTGTATTTTTTATGAACTCGTTCTCGTGAAGGAATTTCAGTATACCTTCTATCTTGTTCTCACCAACCATCTCCTGTGTTTTACCGGCAAATGTGCTTGAAAAGAAATCCATAATTCCCTCTTTTGATGTGGCGATTCCCATGGATATGAGGCCCAGGACGTTGAATCTTAGAAGACTGTCCTGGAACATGCCTGATTTGACCGGTTCCGGGTCGGTGGAAAGGTATGTGTTTGCCATGTC
>JAJYYD010000059.1 GCA_021801305.1 Thermoplasmata archaeon | reverse complement strand
TCAGTCGCATGTAATGGTATGTTTCATTCATATTTCATGATTTCGGTTCCATGCTGAATTTAGGAGAAAAATCAACTAAATATTGACAGTGTCTGAATGAGGCAAAATGCCTGACGAAAAGAAGCGCTCTTCGAACGACCAGAGGTCGGATGCCCTCAACCCAACGTCAAGGGATTCGTCGACCAATGCAAACAACAGGAGCAACCAGATGAATCCGAACAATCCGGCCTACAGATCTTCAAGGAAGGGGAGAAAGTAATTTTCACCCCGCCATTTTTTTGAAGTACTTTGTTCAATATATCAAATAATACATTTAACTTAATATAGTTAAGTCAAATTCATTTCTTCATCGTTATCCGTCCTATATAGACACTCCTGGCAACTAAGTTTTTTACCAATGTCAGCAGAAATCCAATGAAGATTGATAAGGAAATAGCCCTAATAACCTCTAGTGCGCTTAAATCGATCGTTTGCTTTATTAGATGTCATGAAAAAAGTTTTCTGTCCACGCCTGCATGACGGTGCAGGCGTGAGAGTCGGAGAGGCAGCTGATTATTCCCTTGACCCGTGAGGTCGCTGTTTAGATTGGCTGCCCTTCGTCTCGACATAATACCCTGGAACAAGGGTGAATAGAAGTCTGTCGAGTTATCTCCGACTTTGAACTCTCACTCACCACAAAGGAGGTGGTTGGAATCATAATAGGTTTGGATGTACATAAACGTTCCATATATGTGACAGAACTGAAAGAAGATGGAAACATAAACGAACAGTATGAGATGGCCAACAGTGAGGATTGCTGGAATGAGTTCAGGGACAGATATCTCAAGCAGAAACCTGAGATCGCACTGGAGGTATCGACATCAGGAAAATATGTTACAGGATTGCTGAGAGATATGGGTTTCTCTGTCCACATGGCAGATCCCTCAAAGCTTCCTGTCATATATCGAAGTACAAGGAAGAATGACAGGGAGGATTCATTCAAGCTTGCCAGGTCTCTCCACCTTGGGGAATTATCAGAGGTATATCTTCCCTCAGCAGAGATTGATGATCTGCGATCAATGGCCAGGTACAGGAAATCAATAGGGGAGGAGATCACCATGCTGAAGAATCGCATACATGCAGTTCTCACCAGGCATGGCATATCCATACCGGCAACAGACATATTCGGGAATCGGGGTCTGAGGATCATTGATACCAGATCATCCGTTCTCAGCAGTATGGAAAGGATAATGCTTGCAGACATACTTGAGAGGATAAAGGACCTTAAGGATAGGGCATCATCCATTGAGGATGAGATGGCCCGATGCACCGCAGGCAACAGGGATGTGAGCCTTCTCATGACCATTCCAGGGATCGGTGTGTATTCCGCCACAGCAATTTTGGGAGAGATCGGCGATATAAAACGGTTTGAAAAGAAGGAGAAGCTTGCATCGTACGCAGGCCTAACACCGAGACAGAACCAGTCCGGTAACAGAGACATAAAGGGCCATATAACAAAGCATGGCCCTTCCATGCTGAGGTTCATACTTGTAACAGCAGCACACTCCCTGATAAAATATTCAAGGAAGATGAAGATGAAATATCTTAGCATTGTCCGGAGGCTGGGAAAGAACAGGGCAATAGTCGCAATTGCCAGGATACTGGTTGAGACCATCTATGTCATGCTTTCCAGAGGTGTGGAATTCAATGATCAGATTGAAAACCTCACTGAGAGAAAGCAGAAAGCCATGGCGGCAAGATCAAGGAATCCTGCGATGCATAAAGGACTGGAGGAGACTGTAAAGTTATTTATACAGAAGAGGGATCAGAAGATGACAGGATAACTTTTTTCATAGAAGGGCATAAGACAATACATTAATGTTTGTCATCATAGAGTAGTCATTATATATAAGGTATGTAAGCGGAATGAAAGACATTTCTATTACAACAGAAAAGTGACTTTCAATGATGCCCCAAAAAGTGTTTTTACCCTTTTTTAAGTGTCGATCATAAGAGTTTTCCTCGCTTTTTAATTCAATAGATTGTGTAGTTAATACTATGATTGATGCTAACAAAAATGGTGCAGAGAGTTCCAAAATTAACAGGGACGGACCATACCAGGCGTTTAATACTCTATATGATACTTTTAGTACGAAATAACTAATTATGGCCCCCATTGCAGCACTGGATGAAAGCATCAAACCAATTGAACCAAGCACCCCAGATGCCATGGCAAGCCTGGTTTTTTTCGAGGTTGTTCTTCGATTATAATCTTTTTTCCAAAACTTGACAAATTTTTCCTTTTTCTTTTTTTCCCACTGTTTTGTTCTTTTCCGTTCTTCAAAGGTTATTCTTCTTTTATGTCGTTCACCGTCAAAACTTATTCGCCCATCTCTACTTTCAAGCTTGAAATTTAAGTTTGAGAGCTTAATTTGTTTTCCGATATTCATCTTATAAATTTCAACATTTTTCCTTAGTTCCAAAACAGTGCTGCCTTCTATAATGGTATTTTTTGTTCTCAATAAGTAGGTTTCTCGGACCTTCAGATTCTTGTCAACTGTTGGATCTCTGAGTGAGGAGACCAATTCATCCAACTCTTCGAAGCTTATCTTTGGCCAGTAAAAGTATGCAACCAATGCCATTTGACTAATTTTCTATGTAATTGTAGGAGATTTATTTAAGTGTCGATCATTTAAGTAGAACTTAATTTGCAGAATGTTAAGGAAGCGTTATTTAAACACAATTCCAACATACTGTCAAAAGATACATTTTGTCATGTTATGGTTCCTTG
>JAJYYD010000045.1 GCA_021801305.1 Thermoplasmata archaeon | reverse complement strand
ACTGTTTGAAAAACATATGGATGATCTGGGATTAATTGAGATTGAAGACTGCAGAATGCTTGAGGATCTGGATTATCCCGCTGACCTGGCGAAGATTCGGAATCTGTACGATGTTCTTAGTTCAGGTGGAACCATGGGGGATCAAATTGGCAACAGGACTGACATTTCAGTCGGGACGGCATTGAAGCTTATCAGGGAAATTACCTGGAAGAAGATCAGGACTTCAAGGATACCTGCTGAAAGGTCCTGCGGGATGATATCCTCCGAAGACGTGGCTTCGCCTGTTAATTCCCCCCCATACAGGAAAAGTGCAATGGATGGTTATGGGGTTGATTCTACAATTTTCGATTCTTTGGAAGATTTTCCTGTACAGATCAGGATTGCAGGAAAAATAGGTGCGGGAAGGACAGATGTCAAGCTTGAATCGCGCCTTGACTGCATAGAGATATTCACCGGGGGCGAAATTCCCTCCAGTGTGGATTGCGTCATTAAATATGAAGACGCGAAGAGGAATGGCGACGCCATAATACTGGAAAGACCCTTTAAAAAAGGAGAAAACATAGTTGACACAGGTGAGTATTACAGTAAGGGAGAACTGATTTTGAATACAGGGATGATCATACGTCCGGCACATGTATCAGCACTCAAACAGTGCATGATAAACACGGTTGCAGTCTTTGAAAAGATCAGGGTTTCCGTAATATCTACTGGCGATGAACTGGATGATTCGGGAGAATCAGGGCAGACACCTGATTCAACCCAGCCACTGCTTGTTAACTGGCTGAACAGGGGATTCATGGCAGGCGTAAGCAGAGGCATCTGCAGGGATGATGCAGATCATATAAAAAATAAAGTCCTTGAATGCTCAAAGGATTCTGACATGGTAGTTGTCACTGGGGGGAGCGGAAAGAGTGATCTCGATCTTGTCAAGAAGGCACTGGAAAGTGTATCAAAACCAGTTTTTAATGGTGTCAGATTGAAGCCTGGAAAAACAATCATGCTATATGACCTTGAGGGGATTCCTGTATTTTCACTGTCTGGACTTCCCGTAGCAGCCCTGCTTTCCTTAATACAGTTCACCGATCTGTTCATGAATATTTTTACAGGTTATGAAAATAATAATAGAATCTATGGAAAACTGGAAAATGAAATATCTTCCGATCCATTTAGCACCTCCGTTATTATCGCAAGAGTTGAACATACTGAAGCCGGAAATCTGATTTCCCCTGCTCGTGGCAAGATCTCGGGGAAGATATCTGCCCTTCTGGCTGGAGATGCATATATCGTTATGGCAGAAGGAAACCATGTTTATAAAAGAGGGGATACACTGGAAGCCCATGAAGGAGGATGGTAAATGTATTCATCTGATAAACTGATAAGTGTAAAAGAAGCAGGTGAACTGATATCGAAATACCTCAAGCCCGTTGAAGATGATGAAACTGTTCCCCTGGCTGAAGCTTATGGAAGAATATGCTCCCACGACATATACTCCAGCATGGATAACCCCCCATTTGACAGGTCCGAGGTCGATGGCTTTGCAGTCAGAATTTCGGACTTGGCAACAGGAAATAATGGAACCAATAGACTGAAGATTGGTGGAAAAGTCCTGATAGGTACCGATCCGTCGACTGAATATGATAGAGGTGTGTGCGTACAGATTTCGACGGGGTCAGTTGTTCCGGGTGGTTTTGATGCAGTTTACCGCATAGAGGACGTTGCAGTTGAAGGAGGCTATGTAATTTTTTCCGGAAAGCCTCCAAAATTCGACAATATAGCAAAGGCTGGATCTGATGTTCTTGCTGGAGACCTTGTCTTGAGAAAATTTAAAATGATTACTGAGAAGGAGATGGGAACACTCGCAATCCTGGGTGTTGAAAGAGTGAGGGTGTTCCGCAGGATTGGGATCGGGATAATTGCATCGGGCAACGAACTTGTGAGACCGGGCAGTGAACTCAGGCCTGGACAGTCCTATGAGGGGAACAGCTCGTTTATAAAGGCAATACTGGGAAGATATAGCGTTTTCCTTCCAAAATTATACGGGGTAGTTCCAGATAATGAGGCAGAAACAGCAAAAGTACTTGAGAAAGCTTTCACTGAGAACCTTGTTGTCATTACAACTGGGGGATCGTCCGCTGGAGAGATGGATTATATTGGGAAGATTGCCGCCAGCTACTCTCCAGGCATAATATTCCACGGCATAGACATGAAGCCTGGGAAACCTACCTTCTTTGCCTTGAACGGGAAGAGGTTCATGATTGGACTTCCTGGTTTCCCGGTATCTGCTTTCATCTCCTTTACGGAAATATTTCTGGAAAAGCTTCTTGAAATGGCCCACTATCCACTTGTCATTACTGAAATGGAAGCCCAGCTTGCCCTTGGAACTCGCATAAAGAAGGGAAGCACCAACTACATTCCTGCCATAATTAACAGATCGGACAACCTTTATGCATTTCCATTAGCAGGAGAATCTGGATCCCTGTCGAGAATTCTAAGAAGTGACGCCATACTCACGATAAATACAGGTAAGGAATATCTAAACACAGGAGAAAGTGCCACAATTCACTATTTTAACGAGGAACCCTATTTTACCAGTGGTGTACTTGCAGGTGACGTAGATCCTTTTATGGACACAATCTTCAGCATTTCCGGAAGTCTTTTCTCATCCTGCAGAACATCTCATGAAGAGGGACTTATGTGCCTTGAAAACGGGTCTGCGAATTTGATGGGGGTGAGAGTGAAATCTGGAAAAAAACCCTTTGCCGGGAAAAAAATATCGTATAGATTTTTCAGGATCTTCTC
>JAJYYD010000088.1 GCA_021801305.1 Thermoplasmata archaeon | reverse complement strand
CCAACCCATTCCATCTGGGCATTCTCCTCTACCCATGCTCTCTTCGTGGGCATGTTGTAAACACTCTTTGACCAGTTCTGAACGCTTGTGTATCTTGCCTGTGCATTCTTCTGCACGTAAATTTCCACAATTGCACTGTGGAGAGAATCGGTATCATATCTGGGTGCTGTGCATCCTTCAATGTAATGTACCTTTGATCCTTCGTCAGCAACCACTATTGTGTGCTCAAACTGACCTGTTGCCTCCCCGTTCATCCTGAAGTAAGTCTGAAGTGGCATATCGATCTGCACGCCCTTTGGAACATACAGGAAAGACCCTCCGCTCCATACTGCCGCATTGAGTGCTGCGAACTTGTTGTCTGATGCGGGAACAGCCTTACAGAAGTAGTTTTTCACAAGATCTGGGTGCTGCTTCAGCGCTGAGTCCAGATCCATGAAAACAACTCCCTTGTCTTCCCATACCTTCTTCAGGTTATGGTATACGCCTTCACTGTCATACTGTGCTACTGATCCGGCAAGGTATTTCTGTTCCATCTCTGGAACGCCAAGCTTCTGGAATGTGTTTTTTATATCATCAGGAACGTCTTCCCAGTTCCTGGCTTTGACTTCATCAGGCCTTGTATAGTAATGTGTGTTGTCCCAGTCGATTCCACTGAGATCCGGTCCCCATGTGGGCACAGGCTTTTTCATGAATATCTCAAGAGCCTTGAGACGGAATCTTCTCATCCAGTCAGGTTCTTTCTTGATTTCGGAAATTTCCTCCACAACTTGCCTGTTAAGGCCGATGCCTGTTGAATATATTGATTTGTCAGCGTCGTGAAATTCCCAGTCGTCCTTCTTTATATTTGAAGATTTGAGGTCTTCAAGCAATTTTTCAATCTGTTCATCCTTTGATAATTCTACTTCCATTTTCATTCACTCCTTATCCAATCGTATCCTTCATCCTCTATCTTTAGCGCCAGTGACTTTTCACCGTTCATGGTTATCTTGCCGTTCATCAGTATGTGAACAAATTCCGGGTCTATGTTCTTGAGAATTCTCTGGTAATGGGTGATTATGAGGAACCCAACATCCTGGCTGTAGTAATCCCTTATCTCGTCAGCAACAAGCTTCAGTGCGTCCACATCAAGACCTGAGTCGATCTCGTCCAGTATAACAATCTTTGGCCTGAGAATGACCATCTGGAGAATTTCGACCCTCTTCCTCTCCCCTCCAGAGAAACCGTCATTCACGGATCTTGAGAGAAACTCTTCATCAAGTCCGACCTTTTTCAGATGATCCTTGATCCTGCCCTGGAACTCACTGAGTGGAACTTTCTCTTCTGGGTGAAGCTGCTTATAGGCTGTCCTGAGAAAAGATGAAAGCTTGACACCTGTTACCGAAACCGGGTTCTGGAACGCAAGGAAAAGACCTGCCCTGGCCCTCTCTTCCGGGGTCCTGTTGGCCAGCTCCTTCCCGTCAAGCTTTATTGAACCGCCTGTAATTGTGTAGTTTGGATGCCCCATTAGGACATTTCCCAGTGTGCTTTTACCTGCACCGTTTGGACCCATAAGGGCATGAATTTCCCCGCCTTTGACAGTCAGGTTCACACCCTTAAGTATCTCCTTGTCTGCAACCGAGGCTCTGAGATCCTTGATAATTAATTCCGACATTGATTCTGACACCACTACTTTATACATTTTCTGTATTTAAACACTTTCTTATGTCTAAATTGACTAAAGTATATATAGCTGCTTTCGATTATTATGATGTAATGGTTGAATCAATATCTGAGAATAGTGATATCATAGGGATGCTTGGAAGGGTCAAGGAGAGCATCCTGAAAGAGCTCAGCTATTCTGAGAAAAGCACTGCTGAACTTTCGGAACTCCTTAAAATAAACAAGACTGCAGTAAAGGAGCACATGGATTACCTGGAAATGAAAGGGTATGTAAGATCATTTTTCAGGGGAGATGGAAGAGGCAGGCCCAGTAAATTTTATGAAATAACAGACAGGGGAATCGAACTCTTTCCCAAAAAATATGTGGCATTTGCATCCCTGCTGGTGGATACCCTTGAGAAGGAAATTGGAAAGGAAAAAGTCAATGTTATTCTTGCAAAGGTTGCAGATCGGCTCATTAGCGAGGCCGGATGGAAAGAGGGCGGAATAGTAAGCTCAATGTCAAGAAACGAAAAAATCCAGAAGCTTGAGGATTTTGTCGGAATACTTAACCGCCTGGGTTACTACGCAAGGCTGGAGAAAACCCCGGATTCTGTTAGAATTGTCAGGCATAACTGTATTTTTTATGAACTTGCCAAATCCAACAAGAAGATCATCTGCGGAACTCTTGGTTCCGATCTCATAAGCAGTTCCCTGGACACAAACTTCTCCATAAAAGAAAAATTCTCTGACGGCGGGAAGAAGTGTGTGGTCGAGATTTCGGTCTAGTCTTTCAATTTCTGCTTAAGATTCAGTATCATGTCCCTTACTGTTGACTGCAAATCATAATTAGGCTTGAAATTCCAGTCCCTTTCCGCTTTGCTGAAATTTACAGAGTGAGGCCATCCATCTGCTATGTCCTGCCTGTAGTCCGGTTTATACTGGACCTTGAAATCAGGGTAATATTTTTTGATCTCTTCATGAAGAGAGGCTGGAGTCATGCTGTATGAACCAACGTTATAATCTGTGCACCTGGTGAGATTCTTTTTTGGGGCTTCGTATAGATCAACAACAGCATCAAGTGCATCGGGCATATACATCATTGGCATTTCGGTATCCTGCCTGAGATAACACTGATAGCTGTCACCCCGAACTGCATGTATTATCA
>JAJYYD010000031.1 GCA_021801305.1 Thermoplasmata archaeon | reverse complement strand
ACCCAAGTGACCTGGATGACCGTGTTCCAAGATCCCCATGAATGTTTATCCTGGAGCTCAGGACTGATATTATGTAAGGTGCCACAAGTATGTCAGCCATGACCCTGTCATGTCTGTCAGCGGTCATTGATACCAGTTCAACCTCGCCAAACAACCGAATAATCATATCTTTTTTCACTTCCGGCGTTATGTCATCTATGAAAATGATCTGCTTCCTGGCACTGCTTCCCTGAGAGAGCGGTCCGAAAAGTGGGTGGATGCTGACTATTCTTCCAGCAAATTCTGTGAAGACAGATTTTACAGATCCAATTTCGATTATGTTTTTCAGGTCTGCGTGCTTCCTGACAAATCCCAATGCAATATCCTGTGGAACTGACAATATAACGGCATCTGATTTCCTTATGTCACTTTCCCTGCCCTCAGTGTCGCCTGCAGCGATATCTGATCCGCTTACTTTAAACCCCCTTTCTTTGAAAAGGTCTGTAAGAAATGAACCCATTCTTCCCCTGTTTCCAAGAATAAATATCTCCATTTCAATCGACCTGTACCTTTGTAAAGCCGAAATCTGTCTGGAGAACTTCTGGATTCAGGCTCAATTCACCTTCGGTTATTGTTATGTGGTAAATTTCCCTATCCTTGGAATGCCCTATCCTGAGATCTGGCGAATCACATTTGCCGCTGATTATATGTGCCCCGTTTCTCACTGCACCAAGAACGAATATAGGATCCAGCTCCCTTGAGGAAAATATTTCTGCGCCTGGCTTGCTGGAAAGAGTTGCAGCCAGATATTCAAGAAAGGCACTATCCCCGTTAATCTTCAGTTTTCTTCCCGATAAATTTTCATTAAGGGTTTCGTCAATTTCTTGCTGGCAAGCTATGGAAAACTCGAAGATCATGTTGATGATGGATCTCTGCCTGGGACTCAGGTTTCCCAAGGATTTAAGGACGTATTCCTCCCTTCTCCTGTCCCTAATTTCAAAATTTCCATTTGTCTTGATGCTGGCAATTATCCTGGAGAGTTCCTCCCTCTCATTGAATAAGCGGACAAGTTCCATCGTATTTTGCAGAATGTCTTTCCGCACTTTTTCCAGTAACCCTGACGTAGCATCCCCCATAAAATAAATCACTTTTGTCTCCGTTCATAGTGCGTGTTATTATCTAACACTATATAACTTTTACTTAATTTATAATATGAATGTTCAGCCAGCTGTTCCAGGGATCCTGGTTAACGTGTGCCTATATTTAACAGCGAAGAAGTTGTAGAATGACTCAAGAAAATAACGGTTATTCCTGCATAGATTTGATCATTTTTTCAGGTGAAGGGATTCGTCTGCAAAGAATCTCTCAGTTCTTACGGTAAGGGATGATGCTTTGCATTTTTGGATTGCCGTGGAAGGACGGTAGCACAGTTATATATTTCAATGGAGTTCAGAATCATGGAAAAACAGTCAGAAAAGGATCTTTATGCAGCAGGGGAGGAGAGATTCGGTTCAATAGGATCAAGGATGTATTCGTTCAGCAGGATCATTCCCACAATGCGCAACTTTTACAAATTCGTGCTTGAAGACCTGAATTCGATGGATTTTCAGTATGTGCTTGACATTGGATCAGGAAATGGTCATGTACTGACAGCACTTGCGAAGATGAAACAGAATTTTACAGGTACAGGTATAGATCCGTCTCAGCAGATGATAAGTGTTGCAGCAAAAAAAGCCAAAAAGTTGGGCCTCGGCAGGAGGATCAGGTTTGAGGGTGGAAGCAGCCGCGAAATACCACGCGATGAAAAGTATGACGTGATTTACACTACAATGTCTTTTCACCACTGGAAAGAGAGGGAAAAATCAATTGAAGGCATCATGCAGAGGTTGAACCCGGGTGGGAGGTTTATTGTATACGAAGTAACGGATGATGGAAGCTTCAGCAGAAGATTTGTGAAAGTACACCTCATGGAGGCTGATACATTCCGTAACATTGCAAAAAATGCAGGCCTGAAAATAGACCTTAAGGAAAAAAACGGCTACATAAGATGCATGTTCAAAAGCACTGAATAATACCGGTACGGGAAAATATCATTTTTCTATATTCTTTCCCGATCTTTTCCAGGAGCCCATTCCTCCTTTCAGATGCGAAACGTTTACATAACCGTTCTTCAGGAATATTGCACCTGCAGCCCTGCTCCTGTGCCCAGTGGCACATATGAGGATGTATTTCTGGTCTTTTGACAGCTGTGACATGTGGTCCTTTACAGATCCAAGGGGTATGTGTTTTGAATTTGCTATATGCCCTCCGCTGTACTCTGACCTTGTTCTGACATCAACAACAACCGTATCTTCTTCTTTTGCCTTTTTTTCCACGCTGTCGGGATCAAGCTCCTGTAGCCCGTCGGGTGTTATGAAATAATCAAGAAATGACATGGATAGATATTTGTTCACTGTTATTAAGTTTTAAAGATTTTGGATGCATACCTTTTTGCCATGACTATTGCAACAGCCATGTTGAAGTAAGTTCAAGAATGCAATTGATTATTCCGTTTGGTTAATCCTGCATCCATCCATCTCAGTGGCCCTGTGTCTGTAAGAAGATCCAGAACCGGTCCAGACTCAATGGAAAAATGCCTGTGCATATACAGGTCAGCCATGTTGAGGCTGGATTCATCCTCTCCCGGATTCCTTGAACAACCTGCCGCATACATGATCACCATGGAAGCCATCTCCCCAAGAATTTTGAGCAAATCTTTGGCCTGTACTTCAACGTTTCCGGAACCAATGATTCTTACAACATTTTTCTCTGTTTCATCCATTATCATGTTGAGATTTTCCTGCACTTT
>JAJYYD010000105.1 GCA_021801305.1 Thermoplasmata archaeon | reverse complement strand
CTCCATAAATGCAACAGCCTACGGTTTTACAGGATCAAGATCCGTCAACATATCGCTTAACAAAAATATGACAGACGTAAACTTCTCGCTGAACCTTTCGGCAAGCATTGGAAACGGCATAGGGCAATCTGCACCAGGTTCCAGCACTGGTATACCCGGACTCAGCGGGCCGGGAGTCTCATCATTGCTGAACGGTTCTTCAGCATCTTCAAACGTGACCGGTTCTGGTCCCGTGACGCTTACCCTGCATCTGGAAAACATCACCGGATCATTATCATACACCCAGTATGAAATCTATTTCATGATCGACGGCACCCAGTATAAGGCCATCGGAACCACCAATGCAACCGGAAATGTCACATTCAATTTAAACGTAAAGGGGAACTATACTGTTCTTGCTGAAACTCTTTACAATCACGGCAACGCCACTGTGGTGAATGTGGAAAAGAACACCACAACGATCCTGAAGCTGCATCCGGTACCTGTTTTTACGAATGCACTTTACATTCGCAATGCCTATAATTCAACCTATGCAAACAACAGTGTGCCGCTGAATTCACTTAACGAGACACAGGATTACATATTCAAAATAAATTATAACGGAAGCAGGCAGGTTGGAATTAACAGGACATATTATTTCAGGCTCCCTGAAGGGAACTATTCGTTCCTGTACTCCAACAGCTATTTTGTCCAGAAAAGTTTCTGGTCAAATATAACTTCTGCCAACGTAACCTCAACCATCTACATTGATCCGTATCTGATTATTATTCATGCAAACTCATCGGCAGAATGGTATTATAATCTTAACGGAATAAGTAGCATTGTAATGAAAGGGGACAGAAAAACGCAGGTCAACATAACCAGGGAAAAATACGGATCAAACAGCATACAGGTCGGGATGGCGATCAATGGAAGCCGGACCCCGGTATACTCAAATACGGCTGATCTTTCACCTGGCAAAAATATATTCAATGTTTATGCAAACATGACCGGCGAGGTATACAGCACTTACAACACCACGGCATTTATTTCAGGAAATTATGTATATCTGAATGGCACCCTGGGCCTGAACTACAGCGACTACCTCTATTCTGTGAATCTTTCCCTGAATACGAGTCCACCAGATATAAGCAACGTCTCCATGAGTCTGTCCGGGTCGCAGGTGAATGTTTACCGCAATGATGGATTTATAAATTTGACATCATATTCAAAAATAACAGCAGACCCTGAAAGCGTAAATATAAAGCTGGTGAAGGATACAAAATTCTTCAGCTTCAACAGCCCTGTTGAATTGTATGCTTATTATATGTATGTTGCAGTCAATGGGAGTTATTCCTGAGGTGATAAAATGGGTATATTAAATAGGAAACCGCAAAAAAAATCAAAGGCAGCAAAGCCTGAAAAGCCAGTCAAGCAGAAAAAAGACAGGAAGGACAAGAGGAGAGGTGCAGTCGAGAGTCACGTGGAGAGGATCGTGGAGGTAAAAACTATTGGGGATATCACGCCCATAGTGGAAACCAGGAAGCTGATAGGAAACGAGGAATACAGGGATGCTGTAATTCTCGCATACAACTCCGTGAAGAATGACTATATAAGGTATTTTTCAGAAGCTCCGGTTACAAATGAAAGCAACAGGTATTTCTTCATAAGATCATTGAAAAAATTCGGTATCGACATACCGGAAACAGGTTATGTGGATAATCACGCTATAGTGGAGGCAATGGCTTCGGCACCTGAACCTGAGGAGAAACTTGCGGACAAATTAAGCGCCCTCAAGAAGCTCACCCTGTTTTACCTTGATTTATACGAGAAGGCCAGGTTTTCAAAGGATTATGTTGTGGATGAAGGCACAATAGTGGACAGACTCACTGATATATACAACTACATGGACATTGCAAAACTCTATTTTCCAAATGTTGAGATAAGGAAGATGAATGAAAATGTCAGGGATGAACCAAAGGAGATAAAGAAGGATAATATGAAGGAAGATTCCCAGGAAACTGAAGGCAACGGGGAGAGTGAAGTTGTCAATCCTGAGTAGTGCCATTGGTTATTTTTTCGGAATGTGGATGCAGAATATCAGGGCATACCCGCTGTTACTGTTCAGGTTCCTGATACCGATTGTGCTGATATTCGGCGCAACCTTCTCACTACAGAGGAGGTCAAGGAAGACCAAGATCGACAGTTTGCCAACTCTTGAGCAGAAAAGGGAGAAATTCATAGTTCCAACGGATTTCTTCAACAGGGAGCTGGAATTCATCAAGAATGACGATTACAGGCATTACCTTAACCCAATACTCAAGGAGATGGACAACATGGAAACGATCAGGCAGAATCTCAAGATACTCATGAAGAGGTATTCCAAATACGAAAACATGAGCCAGTCCTCGTATTCAAGGAGAAAGAAGAAGGGGCTGGAACTTAGAAATGAAACGTTCAACCAGATACTTGAAACCTACGCACAGGTTAAGAAGCTGAAGTTCAGCACAGTGGAGATGGAAAAGATGGAAAAGGGGAGGGTTCTATGACGGAACTTGATTTGTCGGATCTGCAGGATGTAAGGAAAAGTGTAAAGGATATTGAAAATGCAATCGGGAGGAGGGTAATCGGATCAGAGAAGATCATCAGGTTCATGTTCATCTCGCTCATGAGCGGGAACCATATTCTTCTGGAGGGGGTTCCAGGACTGGCAAAGACAATGCTGGCAAGTGAATTTGCAAAAAATCTCTGCATGGATTTCAAGAGGATCCAGTTCACCCCGGATATGCTTCCATCAGATATCACCGGAAGCATAGTGTTCAACCTTGAAACAAGGAAAATGGAGTTCAGGAA
>JAJYYD010000119.1 GCA_021801305.1 Thermoplasmata archaeon | reverse complement strand
ATGGGCCATCAACAGGTTGGTGAAATAGATGAACGGGATAAAAACACTGACCAGTGCACTGTAGACCTTTCCTTTCCTGGTTCTACGTGCTGATTTTACGGCATTGGCAACAGTGGGTATAAAGAGGAGGAGGAAAAAATAGGAGATGAAAACAGATGCAACCACTGTCCAGACAAACAGCAACACAGTAAGGCCGTAGAACAGGATCCCGTAGACAAATATGCTGTGTGAGGAAGATATGGACAATGCAGTCTGCCTGTTGGCCCATTCCATGAATGTCTTCCTGTCATCAGATGAATTTATGACTGGCTGCGCTTCCGGAACATATGCTATGTCAAGGCTGTTCTTTTTGCAAATCTTTGTAATGGCAATATCATCGGAAACAAATTCACTGAAAAATTCAAAGTCGCCTTCATGGAAAATGTCCCTTCGGAAGGCCAGGGACCCACCCCAACCAAACCTGGTGATCCCGGATTCCATCATTCCAAGGCCCACAAATCCCCAGACAAGCTTTATTCTTGTCCAGACACCACCAAGGGGATTGAAATATGGAAACGTTGTCGATGCCCCATACTTTTTGTCACCAAGAGGATTCAGGAGGTTCTTCAACCATGATGGGTCTGCCGTTATATCAGAATCGGCCAAGACATATGCATCATAGTCCCTGAACCTGGTGATTGCGCTTGATATGGCCCTGACCTTTCCGCTGCATTTTGAACAGTTAAAATCAGAGAATATGAAATCAACATCCCTTGACTTGAGGATACTGACAGACGGATCGTCCATGCTGTCAACAACAGCAATCAGGCTATAATTGGGGTAATCCTGTTTTTTTATGGAATCTATGTTGCCGCCAAGTGTCAGGTCCAGTCCCCTGCAGGGCAATATCACCAGAGCACTTCCACGAAATTCAGAACTGATTTCCTCAGGTCTGTATTTCTTAAGTGCAATTACAGTCAACCCGGCAGCTATAAGGACGGATACTGCACTTATAACATATATGAATATAAGGAAAAAATTCATGTTACTTTTGTTCAGACCAGTGTTACGTCTTCAGTATCAACCTGGCCGACGCCGTCAATTTTACCCAGTACATCCTCTACTCTGGTTATCTTTCCCTCTTCATCCGGGACTATGACCTCAAGCCTGATTGCCGAGAGTCCAAAACCAATTTCCTGCATTTCGATCTTGTTGATCTCACACATTCCCTTGATTTTCTCCCTTACATCGGAAGAGAGCTTTTTCATGTCTGTCTCAGCGTCACCTGGAAGGATCTTGAAAACTACTGCCACATCTCCCATACGGAACACCTATGGTCCCAAAAAGCCACATTTGGGGCATTCGTATTCTGTTGTGTGCTCTCTGCACTCCTTGCATCTTCCTATGACCTCTTCCCCGCAGTTGGGGCAGTCAAACAGTGAATATCCTATCTCAACAAGTCCGATACCGCATGATGTGCAGTTCTGTTTGTACCTCATATATTTTACACCTTAACATGGATTATTGTATATGTATAGTTTAACCCGTTCCGCCATTGGTGAAAAATATATAATCCTTATGCACTATGAACCACTGGTTGAAATGAGCATAACTTTAATCCAGGAAAGTAGCGTGTTTATTCCGTTTGTAGTCAATGGCAGGGACCAGGTATATGAGAACCCGGATATTTTTGTGGCTTCAGGGGCACCACTCTATCTTGGGTTAATACTGAAACCGTCAAGAGGGTTCTGGGAATATCTCAAGAACAGTTCTGAAGTTATATTATGCCATAAGAACACCAAAAACTGTGCATCTTTTACAATTCCTTACAAAATAGAGGTTGGGGAAAACACCATATTCTTCCTTAAGCCTGACAGCATGGAATCACTTGCAAGCGTTGGCATTCTGGAAAAATCCTGAGCTGCAATCACAGGAATCCAATGGTCAGGAAATTGATTATATTCAGGATTATGGCCACAACAAAGACCATGAGGAATATCCTTAGATTCCAGGCCATAACCTTCTGCCCGTCCAGGGGAGGGATCGGTAGCATGTTGAAAACACCGAAATACAGGTTCAGGCCTCCTACAAATCCCAGAATAGTGTGGAGCAGGGGTGCCATTGGTAGGAAAAGATCAGAAAAAACCAGTACCGATCCAACCACCAGATTTGTCAGGGGACCGGCCAGTGCAGACTTTCCAAACTGGTCTTTCCTGTATATTCCCCCAATATTCACGGCTCCTGGTGCGGCAAATATGAATCCAAAGAATGATGTAACGAAGGCAAATATGATGCCGAATGACCATATCTTAAAGAACGCTATACCTCCGTAGCTTCTTGCCACGTACCTGTGTGCCATCTCGTGGAGGAAGAAAGCGGTCGCGACTGCCAGGGCACTCATGAGTATGAGAAGAGCTGCTTCAGGTGCTGAAACATGGAATCCGTCGTCCGAGAGCATTGCTATGAAGAAGCTCAGGGTGAGCATTACAAACGCCAGGCCTATATCCTCCCTTTCTCTAGAATAACCTCCCGAAAATCTGTTCACTGGCTGTCACTCTCCCTCTGCTTCATCCCGGTCATATAATCTATTAAGGTCATTACATCCATTGCGGTCCCTATCCCGGTGTCAAGCATGTACGCCATATGGAGAGGTTCTAGAGGTATATTTTCCCTGAGTGCCTTTTTCATCAGCGTCATTGTCTCGGCATTATCCGTTCTGGGAACATTAACTTCTTTTATTCTTTCCATTATGTAACGATACAGGTTTACGGCCACTATAGCATCTTTACTGTCCAGATTGCTGTATATCATGAAAATTCTGAGTTCCTGAATCTTTTCTACCCTGGAATTTTTGACTATTCTCCTGATTACGTCCCTGGACAGTAAATCATACTTCTCAGGATTTGGATCACCCCAGTATCGGTCTGCCTTTAGAAATTCCAGGACTTCAGGCAGCTTGTCTATGGGTATTTCAGCCTTAT
>JAJYYD010000013.1 GCA_021801305.1 Thermoplasmata archaeon | reverse complement strand
GAAATGCAAGGATGGAAACAACCACGGAAAAACCCAGGAAAGGAATAAAAAAGGTGTAAAACGATGGGGAATGCACAAACTGATCGGGCAGCCCAAGCGGAAATAAAATATACACTTTCCAGTACACGTAAAAAATAGAGAATAATAGTCCCAATTCGCCAAGGACCAGGAAAAGGAGAGCGTAAAGATCCATTCTCTTCGAGTCATCGGGTTTATGCAACATTTGGGTTTTCCCCCCACAATTATCCGGTTGTTCTGGCCGTACTCACTGGCCAAGGTATTTACTCTATTTATATCATTGCGATTGGTTCTGGAGGCATAATATTTGTTTCCAATGTTCCTGATATCTACAACCATGATCTTGTATTTCCTCACCCAGTCTGGAATTTATACATACCATGTATATATGTTCCTGTGGTCCCCATCGTAATCTCAGTGAGTGAAACAAGAGATTTTCAAGGTATAATCAAAAATTGGTGGTTTGATATGCTACGTAAAAAAAGATGGAGTTGAGGATTGACGTCGGGAAAGGAAAGAGAAAATACATCATCACATACTGCTACCTAAGAAAAGCTGTGAGGACATTCAAGAGAAGCAGGATTAAAAATATTGGGCCCGTTTAGTCATCACTCGGTACCCAAGAATCTCTCCCACACTCCATGGTCAAGAAAAATATATATATATTATAAAATCGTAAAGTTTACTATGAAAGGGAAATTAGTTGTTATGGTTGGTTTTGTAATGATATTGATGATGGTTTCGCCGCTTTCTTCTGCACATCAGCCGGTGAAAAAAAATAGTGTCGAGTTGGGCGATTTTAACATATCATTTAGTGGAGGAAAAGCTTCTATCTATTCAAACGGATTGAACTATAAACAGCACTGGGAACTATACCAGCTAAACGAGGGTCAACTGTCCAGAATCCAATTCAAGGTTCAGAAAATAATCCGAAAGAACAATACAATGCAAAATACAGTTGGGCTTGAATTTCTTGGGCAAGGATTCGTTGTGGGTGAAATATATTCACTCAGTGGAAATGGATTGGATATGAGCATGTCTATTCAAAACAATAACTCTAATAACAGGACAATTGTTGCAATATACTCTATTACGGAACCACACAGCAATCATATTCTGGAGAATGGATTCATAAATTATAACCTGAACACAAACGCTCTGGGTGTTTATGACAAAGTAGTTCCGATTAACTCCCGCGCCTGGGAAATAGGTGACACAACTAGTCAACTTTCCTGGAAAACGCAATATCCTATATTCGAAGCAGGTCTCTTGAATTCATCCATACTGGGAAATAAAATTGCTCTTTCTTTCGGCCCTGTAACTATATCCGGTAATTCTTCCTATTTCATTGATCCTGTCCTTAGACCCATGATGGTTATATGTGCATGTGGGGGTGGGGGAGGTGGGGGCCCATTACCTATTACAATAAACAGTGTTGAATACGAGTATACAGACTCATCAACCGTGACAACCTTTTCTGCTTACACTCCCATTACAGTGAAGGCCCAGATTGGGAGCATGGGGGGATATAGCTCTGCAACGATTGATTTCTATATAGTTACTCGGGGCTACGGTCTGACATTTATTGGGTCCCGGGCGATCTATGGGGTTGGTACCGCATCTATAACATGGAGTTCCCAACCCGGTTCATATTTGGGGTTTGCTGCTTCCAGTCCCCAGGGAGATACAACTGTTTACTCAAGTTTCCCGGCCTATCCAATCAATATATTTACCGCGATGCCAATAACTTATGGAAATAATCAAATATCGAATCCACCGGATACCTATACTCACTATCAGGTTTTTACTCCTGGGCAGACGTATATCGGGGATTTGGTCGAGCAAGTGGCCTCTGGTCCAAATACTTCAGAACCTCAATCAGCTTCAAATTTTATGACCTTTACCACAGGGTTTGGGCAGCCTTCGAAACAGTATTATCTGGTATCAGCCTATGAGCAAAAATTCTACTGGGCTGGGGATTCCATAGGCGATAGTTCTTCTTTAGATATGCTTGACGCGAATTTCAACAGTGCTTCATGGCAGGCAGTAAGTAATGGTTCGTGGGGCACACAACCATACGCCGAGTCTCTTTATTACGCCATGGCCGCCGCTTTTGCATCCAATCCAGATACGGTACCAGTGGCTATTGCTATGGCTGCCTTCGGGCCAATATTCTTCCAGAGTCCCGGACCCTATTCAGAAGGAACGGGTACCAACACAATTTATGCAGGAGGTAATGCCAGTAGTGCTTTGTTCGGTGACAATGGTTATACGTACCTGAACGATCAGTACGGACCCTGGTACTGGCCAAGTTACAAACCTGTGTACTTATTCTCTTTTCAGGCTCAAATAGGATTCAAATACGGTCCCGGCAGTAATTACAATTCCAATAACGCAGTTCTTGAATATCTGGGGTACACGTCTCATTATTATATAGAGGCGGCTTATCCTTATGATACCAGTAGTAGTTACCCGACAATGGGATTCACAATCTTTGAACCTATCGGCATGGCCGTTTCATGAGGCGGAAGATGATCTTAAGGAGGAGGGAGATCTATGCGATCATTGCAGCAGTGGTTGCAGTGATAATTGTATTTCCTGCTTTGATCACCAATATTCCCGCGTCATATTCATTGGCAACTGCAAAAAATATTGATTTGAACCATATTAACCCCGGGTATATTGATGGGCAAACCGATGCCAATTTCAACTTTCATGTGATTTCGATAAACGTTTCTGGGATCAGTGTAAGTTACTTTGCTGAATACTATGCTCCATTTGATGACTTCTGCAGAACGGTGAATCTTTCGAATTTTCACAATGTGGGGAACCCCGGTATCAGCAGCTCTTCAACCATGCTGTTCGTTTATTCCATGATAAGCCTGTTAAACGTTTCCTATGATGGATTTCATGGGGCACTTTCAACTTCGGTCGGTAATATCCATCTTACAGGAAATTCGAATGCGACAAAGGGACTTCCGTTGAAAGGACCACAGGTGACCGTAAATTATTCCCCGTCCGGAAATCCTCAAAATATAATAATTCAATATCTGGATCCCGTAGTGTTATTGAACAATGGAACCCTTTCCTTTACACCGCCGACAGGAAATTACTCATATACCTTCACATTCAATATTTTGACATACGAGGAATATGGTATCTACAGGGTGCTTGAAAATAGCACTCCCGTTAGTTTCCATTTCAACTTTGTAGTGGTGCGATGAAAGCCTTTTTTCGTAACAACTCCTCCTCAGTTTTTTGACAGCGTGTTAGATATTAAATGAAACAAACGATGCAGGAACACGTGAATGTATCAGAAGAACGGATGGGTGATGATCGAAGTTCAACTGCATGAGGTCGATACCGCTGGAGAAGCGACGGAGGGTAGTTTATGCAGATTCAAAAAATGTTATTGATCGCTGGAAAACCCAGAATGGACACGTCAATATTTTGACAACGTCATAATGACTCAATTTTTAATAAGTGAGATTATATTTCTTCAAGATGAGCTACAGACCACATATGTCAGACGAAGAGATAGATCTCAGGAAGATGTGGCACGAGAAAGCATATGTGAAAATGGACGAACAGAAAACCATCCGGAGGCAATACCTGGGTAGAAAGCTGGTGGTTCCGAAAGAGGTCACACCGCCAGCATGGATGAGCAAACTTCTTGGCAAGACCATACTGGAGGATATCAGGGAAATCGACCGGGTATTAGACATGGGCACCGGAAGTGGAATAAATGCGATACTGGCCGCATCTAAATCGCACGATGTGGTAGCTGCTGATGTGAATCCTTACTGCATCGAGGCGGGTAGAAAGAATGCAAGAAGAAATGGAGTATATTCTAGGATAAAGTTTATTGTAAGCGACTTGTTTCAGAATGTTGATGGAAAGTTCGACCTGATAATATTTGACCCTCCTTTCAGATGGTTTGCCCCGAGAGATATCAGGGAAAGGGCTACAGCAGACGAGAATTTTAGATCAATGACAGGGTTCTTCAACGATGTACGGGAATATTTGCAGCTCAATGGCAGAATTCTGATCGAGTATGGGGATTCAGGGGACAAGAATTATTTTCTGAGCCTGGTAGATGGGGGAGGCTTTAGGAAAGAGCTAATTAAATACAGATACATTGAACGTTACGGAAGAAAGTGGGGATACTACGTCTGGAAGCTTTTTCCTTGAAATTTCCTCCGTCCCGAAGAGGCCTAGAATCCCTTGTAATGAGTTACGTGAAAGTGCAACTATATAATTTTCATAAATAACAAAAAACATCTTTGAACAGGGATTCTGCATGATACAATGCTAAAGTTTCCCATGCGAAACTCAAGGCGGATCAAATTCCATAACCTTCAGGGCTGGTTTTCCGTTAATCAATAAAACGTGAACTCGGGCACGACGCAAGTATATATATTCACCTCAAATAGGAAAGCATGCGGAGAGTGATCCTGGACACCATAATCTCCCTGGACGGTTATTACACGAGTCCAAAGAGTGAAATCGATTGGTTCGAATTTGACAGAGAGGAGACTGAATGGTCAAAGCAGATTCTTCGAAGAGTTGACGCGATGCTGTACGGTCGAATCACCTATCAGGAATTCAGTGAATTCTGGCCGAAAGCATCCCCAAGCCCTGACGGATTCGACTCTGAGATCATTGGACAGCTGAATGGACTTCAGAAGGTGGTGTTCTCCCGCACGCTCCCGAAAGCAAAATGGCATCCTGCAGTGCTGATACGCGAAAACCCGGTGGACGCTGTTGCCGAGCTTAAAAAAGATCCTGGAAAGGACATGGTGATCGTGGGGAGCGGGACTCTCGTATCTGCACTCGTAAGGAACGAACTGATCGACGAGTACCGCATCCGGATTCGGCCCATCATCCTGGGTGCGGGCAGGCCCCTCTTCGCAGATGATCAAAAGAGGCACAAACTCAAATTGATATCTTCCAGAGCGTTTGGTAACGGTGTGGTTGCACTGCATTATGAACCTGCCCACCAGCCGTCCATATAGGCTGCCGATGCGCTTTCATGCTGGAAGAGAGGTTCTCCAGGCGAACTTTTTTCATGGAAGAATTCAAACCTGAGTTCCGCAGTTCAATCTTTTTGAGAATGCATACTTATGTGCTATTTTACTTTCTTTTCTGCAGAATTTATGTTCTTTTTGTCCGTGCACCATCAATGAATTTTTTCTGGGTGTGGAATGCTGATCCTGTTGAGGAGATCCAGAACCTGTTCTGATTCAGACCGGATCATGATGATTACTGATTGAAGAGAAACAGGTGTAAACTTTAATTGCGAAGGAATTCGTACTGTTTCAGAGATTGTAAGTTCAGTCTTCTTCCCTCATGGATCATGGAAAAACGTACCGAAACAACAATAGAGAGCATACGAAAGTCTCTGAACAGCCTGGATGTTGTTCCGGTTAATGTGGATACGAGAAATATATGCATTTCATCGGAGAGCCAGGAAGCCTCTCACATTCTGAAAACACTAGGTCTGCCATATCCCAGAATCCGTGAATGTGCACATACATAACCCCTGATGTTTTACAAAAAACATTGTCATACACGGATTTTGCATGAAACAATGCTAATGTCTGTCATGCGGAAGCCAAGTTTAAATTGTCATACTCCCTGATCATAGGAAAGAATGAATAAATCCACAATCCAAATAAGCGATGCCACCAAAATGAGGCTGGAGGTGCTGAAGGCAGCTGGTAACATGACCTATGACAAACTGATAAGAGCCTTATTGAGCCTGATCCCTGAGGGTGATGACGGGGGTAAATACACTGATGAATTCAAAGCATCTCTCCTAGAAAGTTCTCTGGATGTAGCGGAAGGCAGAGTTATTTCACTTGACGAATTAAAGAGAAGGCTATCCTTGGATTGATCTGTACCCTGACAGTTAGAAAATGTTATAGATCTGTTGCTGTACTCAAGCGAACAATGCTTCCCGGGGATGTCATTCCATTCTGACAACCTTTACACCGGTAAGTTCTGCAGCTTCCGCCTGCTTCCGGTCCGATGTAACAAGCTCCCCCTCGTTTTCGAGAGCGAACTGAATGAACATGGCATCGTAGACGGTGATTTCTAACTTTACAGCCAGGATAACAGCTTTGTACAGCAGGGGAGAATCGTCCGCAATCAGAACAATCGATCTGAGAGATTCCACGATATCCCGCAGGTCCTCGATCGCAATTTCATGTCTCATGGCCTTCTTCCTTAGGGCATTACCAGTTTCCAGCAAAGCAAATCCGAGTGTTGTGCCAGTTGTTACGAAATCGCCTGCTTTTTCCCAACCCGGCTCGTGGGAAACGTACCTGACCAGTATGGATGAGTCAATGACCTGAATCCCTGTCATCCCTGATACTCCTGGAAGCGAAACCCGGCTCGGATGGCTTAACTCTCTCTCTTATTATGGCATCGAGCTTCTCCCTTTGCTGAAGGGCATTGAGATCGTGCGTCATTTTTCTCACGTATTCTTTGAGTTTCTCTGGCGGGTTGATACCACTTTCAACGAGCTTTTCGTAATCTCTGTCATCAATGCGTATACAGATTACCCTGCTCATGTTTACGAATAGTATACAAATTATTAATGCCTTTGATCAAACGGCATTACAGCACTTTAAAAGCCCTATTGACTTGATCCGGCGTTCAACAGATTAAATTTCAAATAACTTTTCTGAACGGTGAAACTTTCATTTCCGTTTTCCCTCACACGAACAGTTTTGCCTCTCTGTAATGCTCTTTCAAAAAGCAGTTATTGATTTCGAGAATGCGCCGTTACTCCTGAAACTCTGAACTATTCCCCGGAAGATCAGTTGATGCTTTTAAATTTGGAAATGGTCTGATCAGGGGAAAACCAGAGTACCTTGACGCCACAACGTTTGGTTGGAATCAAAGGATAAACCTAAAAAGAAAACCTGAAACATTCCACAAATCCCGGTCAAACGAAGTTCGCAATGTGGATCGGCCGGTATTTGATTGAAGGTATAAGGGAATACTCTGTTTAGAATTCAAAATATTTCACAATTCCATTATGAAAAGTAGATCTTTCATTACTGCTTCTGGAGAAATTCTGATCCCGCACGCTTAACTCCAGGTTTATCGTACATATGATCCGAGCTGATGATCTCGTCCTCGCAGAGTGAGGCGTGGAATGAGTCGAACAATCCTGCTTTTTCATGTTCTATTGGATGGGCCGCCACAATGGTACAATACTCGCCTGCACCGGTCAGCCTGGCAATGAACAGGACGCTGGCAATCATCTCTTCCACATGAACTTCCTTTCTGACTCTAACCAGCGCAAGTTCCACCAGCGTTAGAATGGACGTGTAAGTTTCTCCTGTATAACTCTCAAGCACCTTTAATGCCCATGAATTCAGCCCATCATCTGAATTGCAAATTGCAACGAGGAATTCTGTATCTGCGTAAGGCATTTCATCCGCTTTCTCTCTCTTCTTTTTTTACCTTGCTCCTCTGTCCGGGTTGATCCGTGCCTTTTCATCCATTCTTGCTTCCTCGATCATTTCTGATCAACGACAGATTTCGAATTGATCAATCTTGCAGAAAACCCTCTCAAATATCCCATCGGGATTCCCGGAGATCCCCAAGCAAATGAATGAACGCCCAGTGAGGGAAAAACTTGAGTATGGTTTATTGAGTTAGTGCTATCTTTCGCACCGTTTATTTTCCATAAACATGCAAGGATCATTCAATTTTGAATTCATGCGAAATCCATTCAGTATTAGTTGCATAATGAATGTGCAGGCATCGTCTTTATCTGGGTGAGCACAAAGCCGAAAATATATCAACGTTCTTCAGCGATCAGTCGCCCTTCCCAGATACACAAATTTTGATTTTACCGTCCTGGACGGATCGGGTTCAGGAATCCTGCAGTCACAGTGCCATTTACAGTCCTCAGTTAGTACATGTCCTGCAGGCCAGTGGGGCAGGTTCAGGAGTCTGCTCCGTGTGATATGGTGAAGCCAAACAGAATCTCTCATGGCGATCGAATGCCCACAATTTTTGCACACGCCAAACTGCAGTCTTGCCATAATCCAATAAGCAAATTCACAGGAATATAAATTTCTGCCTGTTGGGAGAATCCTTGAAAACGGTTGTTTCTTAAAAACATGAACCGGTCGATATCTTACTGAGGCATCAAGCGGGTTGTGGAGATCAATACACATGTAGCGTCAGGCTGCCGGATATGAGATTGGCGCTCCGATTGAGTCCATCTGGGAAATATCCATAAATTGCGGATTCTATGGATGAACTCCAATTGAGGAAACAGCAGGCTACTCCTGCAGCGGGTTCCTGAACCAAGCCAGAATGGCCTCATTTTCACCCCGGAACATACCGTTTTTTCCTATCCCTCTCTTTCCAAGAGATTTAGTAAACATATAGATCGACTTGTTCTGAAGGGTCACTTTCATGGGTGGTATAAGGCCTCTGGAATCCCTGAATCTTTTGAAAAATTCATCGTATCCCACCGATATGTCAGTAATGGAATCTCTTTTCACCACGTAAAGTGGGTCCATATTTGGAGTGTAGAAATGCATAGATCCTCCTGAGATTGATAGATAACCTTCATGTTTATGCAGGGGTTTGCCTATCGGTTGTGACGTATGGGCAGACACCCATCTTTCCCATGCGCCGATGCTGTCAAACTCATCCGAAAATAGCCACAGAGCTTCCAGTAGAAATCCGGCGGATTTAATGACATTCTCTATATACCTGCTCCTGGGGACGTCTCCCCTGTCCATATCTATGAGCTTTACTATCTTTTCATCCAGGGATATGCTTATCTTCTGGGCCATTGCTCCCCTCATCCAAATTGTATGATTTTCAAGCATTAATACTTTTCCTACTAGTAGGATTGTTCATACTTTCAGGTCACCATTACAGTCAGGCAAAGAAGTCCCATAACGTCAGGAGTTAGGCGAGAACCTCAGGAATACCATCTGTTTATGACCAATCGGAAGGATTGAAGGCATGTTTCCGCACTTGCAATAACCCCACACTAGACCAATGCTTCCGGCAGATATATGGTTCAGAAATAAGGAAGGATATTATTTTTACCCATGCGTCCAGAGGTCGCTGTAAGCCCCATTAGCACCCTTGGATGATAATATTCAAGGAGCTTCTGGTAGCTGGTTGAAGCAGCATGGTGAAACTCGTCTATCACTATGTAATCATAATGGAACGGATCAGTTCAATTGCCGCGGAAACGATTTTCATGCCGGCATAGCCCACCGGCAGTCCTTCAGTTCCTGTTCATGATCTCCGATACTGTCCAACTAAGGTTCCTGATAAGTTATCGCGCCTTTGAGTTACTTCCCGGACCCACTCTCCCTGAATTAGTTTTGAGATTGTGTTACATTTTGTATATGGGAACGTTGCGTGATCGCGTTGAAAGGGATCCTTCAAGGCTGCTGCTAAACTGGCTAACATTACAACAAAAACAGTCGTTCCTTAAAGGTGACGCATAAACCTGCAGGAAGTGTTGCACCCTTTGCCATGGCCCCTGTAAGGTGTCTGCATGAGAATCCTGTTCCTGTAATAATATCCGTGATCACTCATATTGGACATTAATGGATTCCAGATCGGATTTCACCTTCTTTCCTGTTTCTGGGTCCTCGAAGAAAATGTCAGTGCCTTTTATTCCCCGTGTTAGCAATATGTAGTACCTGTTTCTGAGAAGCTCCAAAGCCTTGACCGGGTCAGTCTTTGATAATCTCTTCAGGGAGTAATGGTTCCCGATTCCGTCTGTTATTGGTTCTCCGTTAACAACCCATCCATTTCTCCAGATAAGGTCCCTCCCCCATACCAGCCCAGTGTACAGTGCCTCAAACCCCTGACTACCGTAAACACTGGCACATCTTGATAGTGGATCAATTTTTCCCGACCAGTACCTTGGATACTCAGTTTTCGGGTCCATTAGCCAGTATATGTCAAGGTCGGTTCCCCTGTAGATATCAAGGTTTGATGCGAGAGGATATCCTATTCTTCTGTTGTCTATGCCTGTTAGTTCTCTCATATCTCCTTTTGATTCGGTAAAAGCACACATAAGTGCTATCTTCATACCCTGATCGTGAATTTTCCGGAGGTCCCCAAGCATGTCTTTTATCATATCGAATACTCTTAACCTGTATTCAGAGAACCCCGTTGCTTTTGCACCGTATAACAGATGTCGCACAAACTGCAGGTATGGGACCGGCGATCTGAAGACGGAGAGGAACTCACGTTTTGTTATGTTTCTGCATGACTTTTCAAAGTTCTCGAAAGTGCCTGCCTCGTCCCCGATCAGTATCTGTTTATCATCATAAAAATAGACCTTCACTGTGGATCTGCCCTGGGTGGTTCTGATGACTGACTCCGTCATCCTCTGCGCTTCGTCATAAATGATCAGGTCTATTTTTCCATAGTTCCGGGCAGGGAAATTCGCCTCGCCTATCCCCGTGCCTTTGCCTGTAGAATAGTAAAGTATTTGTGGAGATAGACTGTACTTTCTATCCTTCGTCTCCAGTATCTGTTTTAGCGTATTGAGAAGCCTGTTGTTCCTGTATGCCAGGAATACATTGTATCCTTTTAGAAAACTCTCGAGCAGCATATATACTGCAACAAGGGTCTTTCCAGATCCGCTGCTCCCCTTAACAAGAAACGTTCTATCCTCGTTGCCCTTAACGGCATCCAGCACATCATGGATTAGAAGCGCCTGATTTTCGGTAAGTCCATAACCTCTTCCAAGCAAAGTTGATGATGCGTTTGAAATAATTTCACTCTTGTTTTGGCTTATCAGTTCAATAAAGTCATCCGATACGTGAAACTCACCGTTCCTGATCTTATCGACAATAGACTGGCCTTCGGGTCGCCTGAATGCTGCAATCCTGTCCCTTAATTCTCCGAAAGTATGCACGATTTCACAGTCTTCAGAAGAGTATGTTCGGTTGTTGTAAAGAAGCAGTGATCCGGAATATTTTATTTCCCGTCCACTGGAATGAAAATAATTGAATTTTGAAACATAGTTGTTAAGTTGATAGCAGGGATCAAGGCGCAGTTCCCCATCAGCCACGACAACCCTTTCGTCTATTCGTTCAATATTCTTCCATCCCTTTGCCTCAATTACCTGCGCAGCATCGGTATCCACTATGACATAGTCTGCCCTTTCAAGGTTGAATATCGGGAATTCAGCAAACGACGGGTAACCGCTTATTATATTGATTACCCCTTTTGTAAGCGTTTTCCAGACGCTAACCTGAGAGGCCCCCGGAATCTCGTTTAAATAATCCCTGTATGCGTCAATCAAATCTGCAACGGCTTTTTCATCACTTTCGTATTGGTTCAGGAGAAGAGGCAGAGACACGATAATGTTAAATTACCATTAGAATAATATGTTTTCGTGGTTTCCTAAAATCTTCCCTTTAACAGATATCCTTCATATATTCTGTGAAATCAGTCAATTTTACCCGAATAGTTGTGAAACAAGGTCTGCTTCACCACTGATCTTATACGGGATATCAAGAGATTCCTGCGGATACTCTTAACAAGCGGTGGACGTACCCTTACAGATCGTAACATTGTGCCATTGACGCAATATAACGGTTTTTCTCTCTACATAGGTATCAGATATGAAGTGAAACAAACAATGTATGAACAGGTGAATGTATTAGAAGAACTGACGAGCGATGATCCAAGTAAACTGTATGAGGTTGACTCCTCAGAAGAAGCAATGGAATGTAACTTATGCAAATCAAAAAAAGCTATTGATCACTGGAAAGTCCAGAATGGACAGGCCGGAATCTGATTAATGTATCAGGCTAACACTGTTCTGGAATTCTCGAATTTCAGGAGCTGCTGTTCAAGGAGTACATTCAATTTATGCATATTCAAGTCAAAAAGGGGGTAATTGCCGAAAAAATGGTGTTTCGATGCCTACAGAGCGGTTTCTATACCGAGTTTCCTTGCTGTTGAATTAAGTTCCTTATCCCCGGAGCAAAACAATGCACTCCCGGCTTCAATACAGGTTTCAAGCTGAATTGCATCCACAACGTAAACGTGATGTTCGATTACCGTCTTAACCGCTTTCCGGATTACCTGACTGCTTACGGGATAAATTTCGACAGAGGAGGATCTTTCAAGTGTACCCAGTTCGCTTAACATTGTCTGGAGTCGATCCATGGCGTCAATGCCCATCTTTCTGGAATATTTGTCAAAAACAACTGCCGCTTCGCCGATATTTATTTCGGATAGACAAACAACAGTCTGCCCCCTGTAAGCCTGACGGAAATAAGTGTCAGCTATTTCACTACCTTCTTCCTTAACATATCTTTTAACCAGTATGCTGGTATCAAGATAGACGCGAGACGCGTTCATTCCGTAGCTCCCTGACTTGTTTTTCTGAGTAAGCCTTGCCGGAGAGATCAGGCCTGCGTATCTCTACATTCTCCCCACTAATGTATCCGCATTCAAGATTGAGTTCCCTGCACAGGTCACCAAGGATCTCCATACTGGAAAGGGACCGAAGTGAGTTTTCGACGTAATCGCTAAGAGTTCTCCCTCTTTTTAACAGGGCCAGTTTTGCATTATCCACTACTGGTTTTTCTACCGATACGGTTATTTTGGTTTTAACCATACAGCCGTATATACGGTAAGATGTATTAAGTCTTTTCACCGGTGTGTTTCTGAGTCGAAAGCTGATTTGGTACTAGCGTCAGATATAATCGTAAATCTAATACGATGAATAAGGATAAAATGCAAATGTAAATATGCCCAAAAATTGGGCAGCCGGGATTTGATTAATATTTTAAGGGAATACTGCATAAATTGTCATATTGGTCTCAGATTGAACCTAATGTTAACACGGATTGCCTGAGGAGGAGCAAGAGATTTAGTCCTGTGAAGGGCCAAAGGGGTTATGTTTTATTCTGAAAAAGTAACCGGGATGTTGTAACGTTAGAGTTGCAATATGGAAATAGTATATAATTACAGTTATTACATATAGAGTTTTATATGAAATATGTATATCGCATGAATTATGGATAGACACATATTAAATCGCCTAAGGGAAAGAATGCTGGATAGAGGCCCAATACGCAATTTGCCTGAAAAGACGCTTCAGGAATCATTCATACTGAATACATGGGGAACCAATGCAATAGAAGGAAACACACTTACTCTGGATGAGGTAACCAGGGTGATTGAGAGCGGCATGACTGTGCCCAATCATACAGTAAGGGATCTGATGGAAACGGTACAGCATCGCGCAGCATTGGCTGAAGTGGTGAGTGGAAGAATACCTGAAGTCAACATGAAAAGTGCATTGAATCTGCACAGTATGATCTTTCATGGGATACTTTCGGACGCGGGACAATGGAGATTGGTAAATGTCAGGATATCGGGCTCAAGGTATTCCCCACCAAGGGTCGAAAAGATCGTCTCTCTGCTCCAGGAATGGGAGCAGCATTATGTGGCAATGGAAATGAAGCACGAAGACGTTTTTTCCCAAGCTGCTGAAATGCATTTTGTTTTTGAATCGATCCACCCCTTCTCCGATGGAAATGGAAGAGTTGGCAGGCTCTTGTTGAACATACACTTCCTTAATCACAACTGGCCACTCATTCATATTCTCCCCCAGGACAGGAACTCCTACCTGAATGCTCTTGAGTCTGCTCATCGAGATGGCATGCACAAACTGACAGAGTTCCTTGAAACGAATATGGCAAGCTCGCTCATTTTTGCGCTTGACATGGTTGGATCCGAGGAGGACAGGCTATTAACTCTTAACGAAGCAAAGAAAGCATCCGATACAGATTACTCGACAAAATATCTGGCACTTAGAATCACGCAGGGTGAGCTTCCGGGAATCAGATTAAACGGCAGGTGGAAGACAAGTCCAGTCGCAATAAGCCTTTATCGGGAAATAAAAGGCAGAGAGTGATATCCATATCTTAACCTCACTCACCGACAGTTATTTCAAGTTTTGAATGGTCGCACTAAGTTCAGAACTCAATCTATTTCATCAATGTACTTTGAGAGGGCTCTCCTGTAATCTGGCAATAGGCCCTGATTTCCCGAAATGATGAAACCTAGAGCAGCCTTGAGAGACTTCTTAAGTTCACCATGCCTGAACAGAGCAATACACAGGAACGTCAGGGCTGCGGGATCGCTAGTTTCTCTATACACTCTTCCCAGTATATCAACTGCACTTTCATTTTTGCCAGTAACACTCAGAGAACTTCCCAACTGAATTTCAGCCTGAGTTTTTATTTTTCCCGAAAGTCCCAGTCTTATAGCAATCTGATATAGAGTAATTGCCTCAGTCTCCTTCCCCATGAAATCCAAAGCGTTTGCATATTCAAACAGGTACACTGCATTTCCTTGGTATTCCTCAAAAACTTCTTGGAATTTAGCTAGCATCACTTCAGGGCTGTCCTGATGTTTCCAGGCTTCTCCTATAATCTTATTCAGGTGTTCTTCCATCTCAATTGGCATCAGAATAATAGATATTTAAGTATTTCCAACCTGATTTGTGACTTTATATCAGCAGATGCATGAGATTGGATAGTGTCTCAAATTTTGTGTAATATATGGAGTCAAAGTCACAGGGATAAACGAATCATGGTTGCACATGACATCGATGGAACTCTTTGAATGCACGGACGTGATCGAGGAAATGCTCCAGAAGTGGCACCCCTGAATTTACAAAACTTTCGAGACGCTATGATCACTTATGAAAAAAATATAATCAAATGCCTGATATAATCATCTAATTTCTCCAAAAAATACGAATGTAAATATGCTCAAAAAATAGAGCGGACGGGATTTGATTATTGTTTTAAGCGAATACTAAAGTTATATGTATAGCAGCTGAGCAGGTGTAAGAGTTTCCTGCCTGCAGGAGCTCCCTTTGTTGTTCACATTGGATTACATATTGTAATACTGAAACTTATAATATAGGTATTACATTATGTAGTATGAAGATGTATACCACAGTATCAGCAAAGATCTCAGAAGAAGAGAGGGAGGAATTAAGGAAACTTGGATTGAACCCAACAGCAATTATAAGAAAGGCGGTGCAGGAGGAAATCAGGAAAGCCAGAAGTAAAGATTTAATTGAGAAAATGAAAAAAGTGGCGCCCATAATCTCGAAATTAAAGTTGGATGAAATAGTATCAGACATCAGGGAGGACAGGGAAAGATGAATCTGCTGGACGCCTCTGCAATTTTTAACCTCTTTCAGAGTGGTAAGTACAGTGCGCTCATTGCCGGGGCAACGATCCCTCTTGCCAGGTATGAGATAGGCAACATTCTGTGGAAGAATCATAATATCAGAAATAGAATTTCAAAAAGAGAAGCAGCAGAATCCGGCACTGTTCTATTTGAATTGATTGATTCAATGGAACGGATTGTCCCATCACCAGCTTCTGCGTTGAGCCTGTCACTGGAGGTGGGCCTGACGTTCTACGATTCATCTTATCTCATATCTGCTATTGAATCAGGTTACGATCTTGTAACTGATGATTTGAAACTGCACAAGATTGCAAGCTCCAAGGTACCGACGCGGAAAAGCCTGGATCTGTGATGGGTTCATTGTCACGCATTATTCCTGCGAGATAATTATGTGTTAGGGCAATTATGGACCGGTCAGGATTTGATTAAAGTTTCAAACTAATGTATTGAATAATCTATAATGAAGCAATTTTTCCAGTCTTTTTGTGAAAATTTATATGATGTTTAAACATAAATATATGTTGTGTCAAAAACCATCACAATCAGAAATTCTGTATACGATGAGTTAAAGAGATTCAAGAAGGAGAATGAGAGTTTCAGCGATCTTCTGGACAGATTGATCAAATCACAGAGCAAGAAGGATCTCCTCAAGTCATTAAGGGGAAGCATTGAATTTGAAGATAAGGAGAAACTCCTTAAGGAGATCGAAAAGAAAAGGTGGGAGAAGAGAAATTGATTCTGCTGGACACAGACGTCATCATAGAAGTTCTGGATAAGAAATCAGACAAGGGGAAAGCACTAATGCTTAGGGTTATTGAAAGCGGGGAAGAATACTGTACAAGTTCGGTGAATATGCATGAAGTGCTTTATGACATTGAAAAATATTCCAAAGACTCTCATTCAGTCTTGCAGATACCGACACTGGGATACAATAAGAATGACAGTGAACTATCGGCTGTTTTGGAGCTAAGCACAGAAAGAAAAGGAAGATCAGTTCCAAGAATGGATGCAATTGTCGCGTCAATAGCAATAAACAATGGTTGCTCACTTTATACATTAGATGATCACTTTGAAGTTTTCACGGGCAATGGTCTCAAACTGTTCAGGTAGGACAGAATGGTCCAGCTTATATTTGATTAAAGTTTTAAGGGAATACTTACAGCCACAGATTTTTAAAATCTTACCCTCTTAACAGGTGTATGACCACCCAAATCACAATCTAGCAGGGGTGCGAGGACGTTAAACGGAGGATCAACGAAACCCTGTTTAAGAGCGTGAGGAAGTTATCAAGTTCAGGGAAAATCCCGGTTATACAATGGACTTCGGATTCACTTGAGAAGGAAGTTGAATATCCAGGGGTGTTCCGTGACTATTTTTCACATTGCGGCTTTGAAGAGGTATTGTTTCTGGCCAAACCGATCCTGAAAACGAAATCCAACGAAAATTCTCTGAGGTAGACACGATTTATCTTCCAGGTGGAGACACTGAGGTCCTATATCGCGAGTTAAAACAGAGGGCCTTGCAGGATAGGTTATTTGAGTTCACAGGCATTATAATCGGCAATTCTGCTGGTGCAATAGTTCTTTCAAAGGGAGGGTGGGGAGACGGAAAATTCTACAGGGGTTTCGGTCTCGTTGATTTCTACGTTTCCGTTCATTACAAGCTCGATGCAGGTCACGTTGCAGAAACGAAAGACGCTATAAATATCAATATCCCTGAAAATATGTGGGTCACGGTAACATGAGAAAAATAACCTATTATGGTAACGCTTTCCTGTATTTGTGTGTCAAAAACTATGGACAAAGATGAGTACAGAGGGGTGATTGTATAATGAAGGATCTTTTTCCAGCTACTGGAAGCGTAAAATCACCCGCTTGAACAGGGTTCTGGGTCATAGAAGGAATATCTACAAGTGACCAACTTCATTTTCCAGATCGCGTTTTTATTGCGAAAGTCAATTACGCTTAGAGTGGACCAGTTAGGGTCATGTGAAAGGTTTACCCGTATAGTTTTCTTGTAGCAAATAGGATCGCAAACATAAGCGCACTTATTATATATGCGCATATCATATGGTTATTGTAGTATAATGACATGGGAATTTGAACACAGTATCGTAACCAACGCAAGGAAAGAGATAATATGGGCTCTTTATAGTAGAGTCGAATCATGGCCTCTCTGGGATCATGGAATCGAAGACATATCTCTAGATGGAGCACTCAGAGAAGGCACAAAAGGAAAAATCAAACCAGAGGGGCAGGGGCTCTTGAGTTACAGGATTACTCTGGCTGATCCGGAGAAGGGCTTCTCTGAAGAAACAGTTATTGATGATTTGGGAGCAACGATAGAGTTTGTCCACACTTTTTCGGATTTGCCAGATGGAAAGACTCGGCTGGCGAATCATATAACAGTTCTCTGCCCGGATAAAGAAGGGGCAGAAAAGGAAATAGGAGAGGGTATATCTTCCGGAGTTCCCAAAACAATGGAAAATATTGCAATGATGGCCATTATCATAGAGAAAATATGCAAGCTTCAGTGAGGGTTCAAGCGTATGCCATCACCAAATAAGATGCCTGCAAAATTTGAGAAACCAGATGAAAGCCCAGGTTTTCTACTTTGGCAGACTATGAATCTCTGGCAGAGGAAAATGAGAGCAGCCTTAAGAGAATCGGGGCTGACCCATGTACAGTTTGTGCTCCTGGCCTCCACTGTATGGTTGAACGATCACGGCAGGGAAGCCACGCAGGTAATGATTGCGAGGTTTGCGCATGCTGATGTTATGATGACATCGCAAGTTTTGCGTTCTCTTGAAGAAAAGGACCTGGTTCTGCGGTTAAAAAACCCGGGTGACACTAGGGCTCATCTAATATCTCCGACGGAAAAAGGGAGAAAGCTGATTGGAAAAGCTATAAAAGTCGTCGAGGATACTGATAGTGCATTCTTTGCCATATTGGACGATAATATGAGTGAACTCACCGAAATGCTTAGAAAACTGATTTCTTCTAACTGAATCTCAGGATCACCTAATAG
>JAJYYD010000096.1 GCA_021801305.1 Thermoplasmata archaeon | reverse complement strand
TGATAAATGTTGCTTCACAGTATACGAACTGCCAGACGTATTACATAACCCACATGCAATAATTTTTCTTGAAAATAGGGTGGGTGTTGTTTTTGCACAAATCCCGACCGGCGTTTACAATGCATAACAACAATCTATCTGTTTATGGAATTAACAATAATAAAAGGATGTGGTCCAAATGCAATGAATTGCTTGTCAGACTAATGAAGGATATCATTGATCTCAAGGATATTGGCAATTACAAAGATTATCTGAAGGAACAGAACAGGAAGAAGAATGGAAAACTGTTCATCATTCCTGACAGGATTATTGAGTTCATTACCCGAATAAGATCGGTTTTCAAAGCATTATCCAGATCACTGGAATCTTACAGGTGGATATTCCAGGAGATTCTCGGTATTCCAGAGACCTCATTCTTATCCATATCCAGAAGGATAAGGAAGATCGAGATACCTGAGATCATGCATGCTTCATCCTCTGCAGCAGTGGATTCAAAAAGTTTCAAGATCATAATCTGAGTTGACTGGTTATCCAATAAACGGGCACAGAAGAAAAAGAGACGGATCAAACTGCATGTCTCAGCTGATACTGTGAGGATCATGGCAACACGAATCTCCATAACAAAAGATCTCAGCCATGATGCAAATCAGCCAGGAATAGAAAAAAAGGCATAGAGGGCATGAACTGAAACATCACTGAAGTTGCCAGGGCTTTAAAAATAAGGTAATAATACTATTCAGACATCACTCTGGCTATTCCATCAGGTTCCTGCATCATTTCCGATGGTTTTTGGTAAATTTGTGGTAGTGAAATCCAATACAACACAACACCGGTAGAATAGCAATGGATAATATGGGAGGCAACTTTGTCTGCGGCTTAAAAGCCTCAGGATCTAAAAACAATTCTATACCAATTTTTATATATATTGAGACCTTAGTGCAGAAGAATGATCCAGATAACGGGACTCACAAAGCAGTATGGCAAAAACAGGGCTCCGGCTGTAAAGGACCTCAGCCTTGAAATAAACTCAGGTGAGATCATGGGGTTTGCCGGGCTGAACGGGGCAGGTAAAACAACCACTATCCGCATAATAAGCGGCATAATATTCCCAACTTCTGGGAAGGTCATGATCAACGGGAAAGATATTGTCAGGGAGAAGGTGGAGTCCTCGAAACACATTGGGTGGGTGCCTGAACTCCCAAATTTTGATCCAAATGGCAAGTCAATGGGTCTTCTGAAATACTATGCAGGTTTCTATGGCGTCCCGCATGAAGAGGCTGAAGACAAGGCAGAAAAGCTGCTGAAGAAATTCAACATCTGGGAAGCCAGAAAAATTCCTCTCAAATCATACTCACAGGGCATGAAAAAAAGGTTCTCTATTGCGGCTGCAATGATGGGTGATCCGGATAATTTTCTCTTTGATGAGACGCTGAACGGGCTTGATCCGGAAGGCGTGAAAAATATGCGGGATTTCATGCTTTCCCTTAGAAAGGAAGGAAAGGCAGTGTTTCTCTCATCGCATATACTTTCAGAGCTGGAAAATGTTGCGGACAGGATAGCGATCATAAGGAGAGGATCCATAATTAAGGTGGTGGAAAGATCAGATCTTTCAAACCTTGGCGAACTGTCCTTGCGCATCCAGATCAAGAATCCAGATGAGAATGTTGATTCAGTTCTCCAGAAATTCGGGAACGTTGCAAAGGATCGCAATGTATTCAAAATAACGGAAATAAAGATTTCAAAGGACGATGCTTACCTGATTTCCGATGCACTGTTCAAGGCAGGGTACAAGATAAATTCCATGAGCACTGAAAGTGAAGGTCTTGAGGAATATTTCCTGGATCTGGTAGGTGGGGGGAAATGAGGGATTTCATTTACGATTTTACACGCACGTTCACAGGCAAATTCACAATTATAATGATAGTACTGATCATACTGATCACTGCTGCTCTTGCTTTTGCTTCAGGGAGTTCAATATCTTCATCCTCTGGTCCAGCACCGGGCTCTGTGTCATATGTTATGCCTGAAATATACCAGTCGGGAGGACATACCTTTGTTTCAGATCTCGCAGTCAACGGATATGGCCAGCCTGTATCAGGTCTTTCCATATCATCCCTCATTTACAATGCAAGTGATGCAACAGGTCCATTGAACTCTACGAATTCATATTATCTGAATGGCACAACAAACAGCTACGGCTTCTATAATTCCAGCGTTTCAGCAAACTGGACATCAGTGCAATATTCTTACAGTGACGAATACGTTAGCGGCCTCAATATCTCTTCGGCAACAGCATACTACGAAAATTTCAGCGGGAAGATTTCATTTTATCCAAATTTCAATTTTAACGGGGCTTTCCCTGCAGATAGCAGTATACCCGGACCTTCTTATTTTTACATGTTCCCTGTAGCAAACTCAAGCAGCACTTCCCATCAAAACCTCTTCATCTATTACGCTTCCCCTCCAGGAACATATATGCCAGGTGAAAAAATTTATTATCGCGTGGATAACAGCAGTCTCTCTTTCCCCAATTATCATAGCTCAAAACTGACATACTATAAAACAACAGGGGGGATCAAGAGTACTGTAATTTCTGTACCACTCAATAAAACCGCAGAAAACAATTACGTCACTGTTGAACTGTTCAACCTCACCGGAGATTTCAACGCCGGAACATTTGGCGTGCTTTACAAAACAGTGTCCGCAGGTGCCGTCCTGGAATCCTCCCTCACACTTCCATTCGAGTTTCTAATACCCATACTGGGAATTTTTTCGGCATACTTCTATTATGGGAAGGATAAGGCGTCCGGGGTGCTGGAATCAATTATTGCGAGGCCAGTTACAAAGGGGAGAATCTTCATGTCAAGGTTTACGGCAGGATCAGCCAGTTTCCTTGTTGCTTTACTTGTGGCAGGGGCCATGGCAGACATCATAATTTTCAGATATACCGGTTCATGGATATCAACTCACACATTTTTCAGCATAGTTCTGGGATATACCGCAGAAGCAATGGCATTCTCC
>JAJYYD010000064.1 GCA_021801305.1 Thermoplasmata archaeon | reverse complement strand
GCCAGATGGTGTACTTCATCAAATATGATAAGCCTGAACCTGTTCCCAATTGTTTCAGCCATGAGGAATGCGGAATCATAGGTAGAAACGGATACAGGAAGAAATGTCTTTTCTCCGCCCCCTATCTGGCCAACCTCTATGCCGAACACTTTTTCAAGCTTTGTTCTCCACTGCTGTATAAGTTCAATGGTAGGGGCCACGACCAGGACCGAAGTCCCCAGAAGCCTGATGGCTTCCATTCCGATATGTGTTTTTCCCGCTGCAGTTGGCAGTACTATGGTACCGCTGCAGCCATTCTCCTTCCACTTGCCTATTGCCTTTTTCTGGTATGTCCTCAAAATTTCTGAATGAGACAGTTTCAGATCCCTGGATTTTTCGAATATTCGGTCTTCTGCATCCGGATACTCACTCATAATCCTGCTGTACAGGTATGCTTGCGCCCTATAGGCATTGACCCTCTGATCAAATACCATATATTGGGATGGTTTTGCCACATTCCTGAGAATGATTGTTCCATGATCAAAATCCAGGGTCATGGTCATGTATTCAATCAGCCCTCCATGTGCACGGAACCTTGGGTATATCCGCCCGGGGTATTGCCAGTTTCACTGATCCACATCGTCTGCAGGCATAACTTCATTCAGGAGATCGTAAAGGAAAGGATCCTTTTGTGATTCCAGCGAGGTCATGAACTCCCAGATCATTGTTGAAGCCTCTATCTCGCCCACCCTTTTCGCGAATTCACGCAGGTCCTGGATTCCTTGATCCCTGCCGTTAATCTTCATATCCAGGATTATTCTAGTAAGATCAAACGTGTCCTTCACTGAGGCATCAATATTTCCGGAAAGTGTAATATTCAGGTCTTCCATTGCCTTTCCGAATTCCCCAATCTCATAAAGTTTCCTGGCTACGTAAACCCTGAGCATTGCGCTACCTTCCGGCGTCAGTTTTTCGTAATATGATCTGGCCTCATTGAGCGCCTCGACCCATTTTCCATCAGTGAAGAGAACTGTAAATTTGGCCATAACTGGCAGTTCCTTGTTGCTGGATGTCCCATACCAGTAATCGCATATTTCAAGAGCTTTGGCAATATATTCCTTTTCCGTGTATATGCCAAGAATCTCCATCATGTCCTCTAGATTTATTTTATTTATGTTTTCCTTCACCAGATCTACCGACTTATCCACCATTCCTTCGTTTATCATTGCGTCCACATAGGTGGGAAAAACATCAAACGATTCACTGAGCAAATTCTGGTTTTTGTCTACAGATTCTATGACTTCGCGGTATCTTCCAAGTCTTCCCAGCAGCTGTACCCTGGTCTCCTCATACTGGTCATCACGGTTAATTTCCAGTGCCCTGTCAATAAGCTCAAGCGCACCTTCGTAGTTCCCATCATCGGAAAGGGTTAAGCCTTTCATATACAGGAATTCAGGATTCCCGGGCCATTTCCTGATTGCATAGTCGCAGGCCTTGATAGCCTCATAATTCTCTTTGTATTCCAGGAGAAGCCCTATTTTTTCGCTGTAAGCCTCCGGGTGGCTGCCCATCTTTGTTGTTAGTTTTTCAAGTTCCTGTAAAGCCTTTTCCCTCTTGTCCTCCTCAAAGAGTTCCCCTGCATACTCTATCCTGTAGCCTATGTTTTCAGGATCAAACTTGATTGCGGCCTGGAGTTCTTTTACAGACCTGTTTTCATCTCCCCGGGATTCGTAAATCCTGTGCAGGAGGTAGTGTGATTCAGCGTCTTTAGGATCTGCAGCAAGAGCCTTGTTTGCGAATTCAAGAGCCTTCTGGTGGTTTCCAGATTCCAGGTAGCTGGATGAAATCAGGTAGAGTGTTGTAGAATTTGCGCTGTCCCTGGAGTATGATTTTTCAAGCGTCCTGATTGCGCCCTCATAATCTCCAGTATCGTAAAGAATCAGCCCTTTGTTCCTTAGATACAGGTCATCTTCGGGTTTGATTTTCAGGCATCTATCCATCTGTTCAAGTGCCTCGCTGCTCCTTCCCGCTTCATGAAGGGCGGACGCCCTTATATTCATGAATTCCGGATCGTTTGGGGAAACCCTGAGAACATCGTCTATAATCTTAAGTGCCTCAAGGGGGTGCCCATCTTCTACCAAATGAATGGATCTGTGAGCTTTTTCATCAAGAGGATTTTCATAAGCGCTCATTATATCAGTTTCAATAGAGATGTGGAATACTTAAAAGTTAAGAAACGCAAGAAATTTGAGTGATATTTTTCATGTATTATGGGAGAATCAAGATCTGCTCCTGAATTTTTGTGTGGCTTTCTGCTCAATTCCGTCCATATATTTCCTCCATTTTGTACCCTGAGGTACAGGACCTTTTATGCCCTTGGATTCCCAGTATTTTTTATAGAAATACTGGAGGTTGTATGAATCCGGGCTCATGTAATCCAGGTTCAATGATACAAAATTGACTATATCCACAACAATTTCATCCTGATTCTGGTTCATCATCTCTTCAAGTATCTTTTCATTCTCAACGGAGTTGTCAACATTTTTGGTGTCAGCCATGAAAACATAAATTGAACTTAATATTTAAAGAGGTAGTTGATCAGGGTAAAATTTTCAAAATGCATGCAGGAAGCAATCCTGAAATCATAGAAGGGTAATCAAAGAGTGCCGCATGTTTGAATTATGTTTATAAAATTGAAGTGCCTCAGATTTTTGGTATCCCGATCAGGATCAGGTTATATTTGTCTTCCTCCGTGTGATTCTCGGTTTCTGCATCCTCCTCGTCCAACGTTTTATAAACGATTTCCCTGATCTGTTTTACTACCGTTTCATATTTCTCTTTTTTTATCCAAGAATTGGAGAAAAGGATCTGGTCATAAAAGTGCATATCAAGTAATCTTTCAGATTCCTTCCTGGGCATCATCTCGATTTCTCTGGCAATGATCTGCAACCTGAGAATCTGGCTGTTAAGTGCGGATATGATATATTCCTTCAGTTCCCCAGGCGTTTTATCATTCAGTGCCCTTTCCTGGTCTTCTATGGAGAATCG
>JAJYYD010000166.1 GCA_021801305.1 Thermoplasmata archaeon | reverse complement strand
AACTATCCTTTTACAACTGTAAAGGCAAATCTTGGGATTGCACTGATTCCAACCCCCTGTCCCGAAAAGATAATAGGAAAGAAATGCAACCCCAGGGAAGGAACCTGCATAAATGGCACAAGGTATGTTCCAGTTGAGATTATTGATGTACCGGGGCTCATAGAAGGAGCAAGTGAAGGAAAAGGCATGGGGAATGAGTTCCTGGATAACATCAGGGATGCCGATGCCCTGATACATATTTTTGACCTGCACGATTTTCCAATAAACCCTGACGGGAAATCACCCGGATATGATGAGTTCCTTGGAATTGAGATGGAAATGGTGAAATGGCTCTCCTCCAAGATCTCAAGAGAATGGGAGAGATTTGCTAAAAAAGCTGATTCCTCTGATGACCGGATAGAAAGGTCTCTTCTCAAGAAGATCGGATCCATGGGAATTAACGAAAAGCAGATTGCAGTTATACTTGGGAGGAGTGCCTATCCGGGTAAGCTGACGCTGTGGGGGGAAGAAGATTTCAACCAGCTTTCAAAAGATATCCTATTTGTTTCCAAATCCCTCATTCCCCTGGGCAACAAGGCTGATCTCATTGATGAGAAGGCCGCTTACCGCATCAGATCAGTTGTAAGCAACTGTGCAATGGTATCAGGAGATTATGAGCTTGCAATGCAGAAGGCATTTTCTCATTCCATGATCTCATCTCTTGAGTCCAATTTTGAAGTAAAAGGGGATGTACCTGAAAAGATCAGGACAGCCCTGGAGAAAATGAGGTCATTCTTCTCCGAGAAATGGGTATCCAGAATCAACAGTTTTCTTGGTTCGGTGGTTACTGACAAACTGAAGTATATTGTGGTTTTCCCCGTCTACGATGAAGGCCAGTGGACAGATAAAGCAGGAAATGTCCTGCCTGATGCATTCCTTGTGCCTGATGGATCCACAGCCATTGACCTTGCTTTCCGGATACATACGGACATTGGAAACGGTTTCATAAAGGCAATTGATGCAAAGACAAGAAGGGTAGTTGGAAAAGACCATGTTCTAAGTGACGGAGACATAATAAGAATTGTAGCCAAAACTTCGTGACTAACTGGCAACAGTGAAATGGAGAACCGTTACCATGCCCCAGCCATCTGCACCAACGATTGTATAGGTTCCTGGGCTGAAATAGTTAAGCTGGGATGAGTTTCCTGAATAGTAACCGCCAAGTGAATATGTTTGCGAGAAGTCAACACTGGCTGACTGTCCGTTATCCGTATCTGCGTAGGCGCTTGACGATGTTGGAAGAAACTCGTACTGATTTATGGACTGTGTATCCACCTCTGCAGCAGAGGGAAGAAAAACCTGGAGTGGAGTTGCGTTGCTAATGTTGTTTTTACTGTAATTTCCCTCCAGAACAGCAATTCCCATTGGGAGATAGTGGTCGGCCAGGTTTGGAAATGAATAATTCACTGAAAATGATGGATATACAGCACATACTGGCATAGTGTTGTCTGAAGAATCAAGATTGGATACTGCAAGTTCTACCGTTATGTTTTTTCCATGTTCTATGGAGTTATTGCTTATGGCAGTGCTCAGTTCAAGTTCATACGTGTTACTGACATTGTAATCTGCGGTGCTCGTATCTGTTGGCAAAGCTGTGGGATTGCTGAAATGAAAAGCTATTATCCCCACTGCCACTACAATTATCACTATTATTACAGGAATTACCTTGTTGTAAGTTTTTCCTTTTTCAGGCTGACTCATTGGTGAACTCCTTAAGCAAAAAACTCTATTAAACCATTTAGATGGAATCCGTCTGTTGCTGCTGAGTGATACTGTATATCTTACGTGGGTTAGAGAATGCTTCGTTGTTAAAGAGAGGTGTTATATACTGTTTTTAATTAACGGTATATCGCTCAATTACAAATCAAACAGGTGATAAATTGGCCAATGGAGAAAATGCAGGGAAAAAATTAATTTCCACCAGAAAGAGATATCGATGGTCTGACGGCAACTACAAGAGAAGAGCATTACAGTTAAAGAAGAAAAGTGATCCTCTGGAGGGTGCCCCTTCAGCCAAAGGCATAGTTATTGAAAAAATAGGAATTGAGGCAAAGCAGCCGAATTCAGCCATAAGGAAGTGCGTTAAGCTTCAGCTTATAAAGAATGGAAGGCAGATTACTGCTTTTGCCCCCGGGGACGGTGCCATCAACTATATTGATGAGCATGATGAAGTCCTTGTGGAAGGAATAAGAGGCAGGCAGGGAAGATCAAAAGGAGATATTCCAGGAGTCAGGTACAAGGTATCAAAGGTCAACGGAATATCGCTACATGAGCTTGTCAAGGGAAGAAAAGAGAAGACGGTGAGGTAAGAATGGAACTGAAAGTGCTGGGAGAATACACAACAAACGATGTTGAGGTGCATGATACCGGATTGATGAAGTACATCAACCTGAACACAAACCTCAATCTCCATACTGCTGGAAGATTTTCCAGTTATTCTGCTGGAAAGAGGAATATAAACACAATCGAGAGGCTTCTGAACAAGCTTATGAGGACCGAGAAATGGACTGGAAAGAAATACGGTGCTTACAGGGTCCTGAAAGAAGCATTCACGATCATAGCTGAAAAAACCAAGCAAAACCCGGTTCAGGTACTGGTAAATGCAATAGAGAATGCAGCCCCCAGGGAAGAAGTCACCAGACTGAAATACGGTGGAATCGCGGTCCCGAAAGCCGTGGATGTTGCACCTTCACGCAGGATAGATGTTGCACTCAGGAATATTGCTATCGGTGCCACAAATGCATCATACAAGAGCAAGAAGCCAATAGCAAACTGCCTTGCAGATGAGATTCTCGGTGCATCAAGAAATGATACAACCTCCTTCTCGGTAAACAAGAAAGAGGAGATAGAGAGAATAGCTGCCTCAGCCAGGTAAGCTATTTTTTAATTTCCATGAACAATTTTTCCTTATTCTTTAAATGAGTTTTATTGGAATTTTTCATATTGTAACTATAGTTCGTGGGAATATAGTCTGAATGAAACAACTGCAGGAACCTGGCAGGTTTGCAATATTTAGAGGCTTTTCAGGCATTTACCCATAATGGTTGGTGCCGGCGCCG
>JAJYYD010000158.1 GCA_021801305.1 Thermoplasmata archaeon | reverse complement strand
TAGAGTTTATTAACTCACGGGCGAGTAAGATCATTCCTGAGGAAAATCTTGTTATATTAAAAAATGGGCCAGACCTCAAATACGACTATCTTGTCATTGCTGCTGGTGCTGTGAAGGATTACGATGCACTTTCAGGGTTCAAGGAATATGGGTATTCCGTCTGCGATGATTATCAGGCACCCAGGATGTGGGATGCAATAAACAGTTTCAAGGGGGGAAATGTCGTCATCGGAGCTTCTAAAACAAAATGGGACGAGAAATCAACAGATATTAAACTGGACGCACCCTGCGAGGGTCCAATCGGCGAAATAATGTTCATGCTTGATTTCTTCTTAAGGGAGCACGATTTAAGGGAAATATCAACACTTACTGTTTTCACCCCCGGTAAGGTATTTTTTGACGACGTCGGTCCCATGATCCATAAGAAAATAGCACCCATCATAGCAAAAAAAGGGATCAATGTAGTGAATGAAAAAGTCATAACCAGGATCGAAAAAAACTCGGTACTTTTCGAAGATGGCACCGAACTACCCAGCGATCTCACGCTCGTTATACCACCATACACCGGGCCGGATCTGATCAAAGATTCAGGCCTGGGAGATGAATATGGTTTTATAAAAACAGATGAATCCATGAGGCACCCTGTTCATCAAAATATATTCGTCGTTGGGGATTGCAATGCAAATTCAATGCCAAAACTTGGCCATATCGCTACAATACAGGCAGATGTTGCAGCTTCCTCATTAGCAAAGGAGATAACAGGGAAAGGCCAGGTAATTGAATTCAAGCCTGAGATATTCTGTATAATGAACAGGGGAGGAACAGATGCAACATTGATTCTATCCGATACACTTTACGGCGGTAATATTGACAGAACACTGAATGGGCCCATAGCCCACTTGATGAAATGGGGATTTGATACATATTCATACTATACAAGAGGTAAATTACCTCCAGAACTTTTACAGAAATCTCTCGAGATAATGCTTAAAGAATTCTAGTCATATTCTCATATAATTTGATCAATTCTTTAAAATATCTTTTTAAATCATCTCGCGAAAAAGCCACGGATCAGTCTTCCAAATTCCCCTTAGATTCATGAGTTTTACTTTCATTGCTTCCGATATATACGTCATAGAAAAAGTAAGTCAGGATAAGCAGGATAACGCCGCCAATTATGGTTGCATAAAACATCTGGGTCTGCATTGCAGTATTGTTTAGAACCGATGTAATCAGAAGCGTCTTACCCAGCAGGTAAGGATACTGCGAATAGGCCAAAAAGAACACGGAAATAGCAAGTAAGCCCTGAAATACAAGTTTTTTCTCAATAAAGTGCTTTGTTTGCGGGAAAATCCAAAGCAGAGGAATCAATAATGTAAAAACCGCGGGAATAATGAAAAGGGTCGTGTTGCTGGTATCACCAAGTTCAAGAACTGAAGTTCCAGAAATGAGCATGCCTATAATTGTAACAATGAGGGGCAGAAAACGGTTCACGTTCAGGCCATAAAAAATGGCTGCGAGTCCAAAAAACAGTACTGCTATACCGATTATGAATCCGTCATCAGGAAGAAAAGATATAAACGGTGCCAGGCTGAATGTTTCTGTTTTTATGTTGAGCCCATGTCCCCCCAGAAATGCAGTATATATCATTACTATCATGGCACCAAGTACAAAGGTGACAACTGCGTAGGCGGAGTAAAGGAATCTCCTGTTAATTTTGGCATTCTTCCATATATTCTCTGCGGTAATTATCACGGTGTTTCTCAAAACATAGAGTATAAGGAAAATCAGGATGTAACTTATAAATGAATATGCCAGCAGGGGAAGAATATCCGGTGCCATTCCCTCAAGGTTGACAACGTAGAATACAAAAAATGTCCCTGTTATTTCCCAGATTGGTAGAAGGAAACTGAATACCTTTTTCTTGCTTTCATTATACTTGAAAAGTATGGCGGATGCTGCCATAAGCTCAGTAGAGGCAACGGTGAAAAACATTGAGAAAATCATGAGATTCAACAAGACTTCAATGTCTATCGATTGAACCATTTTGACCCCCTCGCCCTCTCCACTTCTGTCTGGACAGCCTCATTTTTCAGAATTTTATATGAAAAATAGAAACAGAATGGCACCACAAGGAAATAGAACACAATTATGCCAATGCCTAGTGGAATGATTGATGGAGAAGTATTGGCCGCAGACTGCACTGTCATAACGTTATAGATAATCCACGGCTGTCTCCCAACTTCGTCAGTGACCCATCCGCTATCGTATACCAGCACTAGAAGCAGTCCGGAAACAATCATTCCGTAAAGTGGAAGGGTTGTTGTTATGGACTTTCTTCTTAAAAGCCTCCATGCCAGATAGAGTGCAAAAAGACCCACCAGGAAACCGCCTCCCACCATTGTGTCGAACGTCAGGTGAATGAATAAAGGTGGCCATAAGTTTGTTGGAAACTGATCCAGGCCCGGAACAGTTCCCTTTCCAAGTGTAAGCGGGAATGCAAGCAGGCTCTGCAGATGAGGTATTGAAAGATAATATAGAATCCTCCCGGAAGAGTATATCCCGCCGATTGTTTCAGCCGCCGATGTTGAACTGTGAAGGTTGAGTTCCATTGCAGCATATTTCAGCGGTTGAAGTGTAATGAGAAGGGAAGCATTCAAGCTTCCTGATATCCCGGCAAGTGCAATGGATATCAGGCCAACTATGGCAACTAAATTGAGTCCCTTTCTGTAAAGTATTCTTCCGTCCTCTGTTTTTGCCTTCATGAAGCTGTATGCAAGATATGTTCCGATAAGGAAAACGCCAGCGGCGATTGTCGCTGTGACTACATGTGCATCCTCGTAGAATCCTGACGGGGAAAGAACTGCGGCAATTGGATTTATGTCGGTAAGGATCCCTGTCTTCAGGTAATACGGTATGTTGAATCCCGTTGGGGTATTCATCCATGCATTTATCAGCGTTATGAAAACTGCAGACATAACCGTACCAACTGCAACCATTACAGACAGGGACCAGTGTTTGTACCTGTTTTTAAAAGCATCCCAGTAATAGAAATAAAGAGCCAGTGAAATTGATTCAAGAAGGAAAGCAAACACTTCATA
>JAJYYD010000165.1 GCA_021801305.1 Thermoplasmata archaeon | reverse complement strand
CGTGTTTGATGAATTCAGGGAAAAACTGTCCAAGCACTTCTCAGCAGTAAAAATAGGGGATCCCCTGAACATGGACACATATCTGGGTCCGCTTTCATCATCAAGCCAGGCAAGGATAGTGAAGGATCAGCTGTCAGACCTGAGGAAAATAGGCAAAGTGGAAAGCTTCGGAAAGATCGAGGACAACATAATACCGCCAACAATAGCACAGGTAAGCAAGAGTTACCAGGACGAGGTTTTCGGTCCTGTGGCAATCCTCATGAAATTCAGTGACAACCAGGATGCTTTGAAGCTGGCGAATGATGTTCCATTCGGGCTGGGTTCATCAATATGGGGAAACAGTGATGAGGCAGAGGTTCTGGCACCGAAAATTGAAGCAGGGATGGTATTCATCAACAAGATAGTTGCGTCAGATCCCAGGGTGCCATTTGGCGGGGTGAAGAGAAGCGGCATTGGGCGCGAGCTTTCCAAATACGGGCTGAAGGAATTTACAAACATAAAAACTGTCTGGGTTGATCACTGAAAAATGGCCGGGTAACTGACAGGCATCAGATTATATTACTTCTTCCACCATTTCTTATCAAGGAATCCCTTATTTTTATCCAGGCAATAATGAGGATGATACCTGATAGAACTCCTCCAACAAAAAGCTGGAGAATTCCAAGGAGCAATGTCGGAACTTCAGCCCTGTTGGCATCACCACTGGAGAGCGGTTTGTAGATGAAAACATAGTCCAGGAACATCAGGATAAAGGGCAGCACTGCAAGAAATATGGTTATCAGTGCAAGGAAGAAGCCTATGAAATTCAGGAACAGGGCAATAAGCGCCAGTGTTTTGGCCGTGGACAGATCAGGATCATTTCCGTGCATTCCAGGCGAGTCATCACATTAAACTAAATAAGCATGCAAGTCGTTGGAAGAACGCACATGTTCAAACATGGCGGTAGAACATACACAGGATCATGCAGAAAAGTATCTTAACCAAGTGGCATATGTTCACATGTGGCGAAAGCACCTCTCTGGTCACTGCTGCCCAAAGGTCTCAAAATTTCGGCCCTGCTTTTCCTGACGGTTCTTGCAGCGGGAACCATAGGTTTTCACTTCATTGAGGACAGGACACTTTTTTCATCCCTTTACTGGACAGTTGAAACCGTCACGACAGTAGGTTACGGGGATATACTGCCCACAGGTATGGCGGGAAGAAGCTTTGCAATAGTGATCATGCTGTTTGGAGTTTCACTTGGACTCTATTCATTGTCCAGCATGGTAGGCTTCATGGTCAGCGGGGAATTCACAAGAGTAAGGAAGGTGATTAACTTGAACAGTCAGCTGGAGAACATAAAGAATCATGTTATAATATGCGGTTATGGAAGGGTAGGAAGAAAGGCGGCGGAAAAGATGGACAGGCTTGGCCTGAAATACGTCATTGTTGACAGGAATGAGGGCGCCTACAATACAACAGACAATGGGCACAGGCTTTTTGTCAACGGAGACGCGACTATCGGCAGTGTGCTTTCAAAGGCGGGAATATCAAGGGCATCTTTCATAATATCCTGTATACCGGATGACAGCGTGAATCTCTACATTATCATGGAGGCCATTGAAATGAATCCTGGGATAAAAACCATAGTCCGGGCATCCAGGGAGGAGAGCGTAAAAAGGTACAGGAAGGTTGGCGTTACTGAGGTCATACTGCCTGAAGAGGTTGCTGCTGATCAGATGGTCAATTTCATAGTCGATGACCTGAGCTCGTGAATGCCGAGTATTCAGGAATCAAATTTTCCGGAGGCTGATGGTCCTGACTTCATGAGACGCACCCTTTTCCAGTATGAGGTGGGCATGATATTTCGTGGGGCTTATGTTGTTTTTCAAATTGGGGCCGTTGATGCTATTCCATATCTGGGTTGCTCTCTGCAGGGCCTCTTCTATGGAAAAATCTGAATATCTGTGGAAGAATGACCTCGAATCCCTGAATGCAGTCTCCTTAAGGACAAGAAAACGGTCCAGATACCACTGCATTATATCTTCCTCCTTTGCGTCAACATATATGGAGAAGTCGAAGAAATCGGAGACAAAAAGTTCAGGTGCGTCCCTGTAACCGGTTCCCTTGGATGTCTGGAGCACATTAAGGCCTTCAAGTATTATGATGTCAGGCCTCTTGATGATCTGTTCCTCTCCCCTGACAATATCATAAGTCAGGTGGGAATAGACCGGAACCTTCACCTCCTCCTTGCCGGATTTCACATCGAAGAGAAATTTCAGCAGTTCGCGGACATTATAGCTTTCCGGGAAACCCTTGCGATCCATTATTCCTTTCTCAGTCAGCACAGAGTTGGGATAGAGAAAACCATCAGTTGCAACTATATCCACTTCAGGGGTTCCCGGCCATCTTCTCAATAAAGCCTGGAGTATCCTTGCAGTGGTGCTCTTTCCAACTGCCACGCTCCCCGCAAGGCCGACTATATAAGGAACCCTGCCATCACTGTTGCCCAGGAATGTGTTGCGGGCTTCATATAGCCTCCTGGATGCATTCAGGTAAAGATTAAGGAGCCTGCTCAGAGGGAGATAAACCTCCTCAACCTCCTTCATGGATAGATTTTCATTGATTCCTCTCAGTGTTTCCAGGTCACTTTCAGTGAGCGTAAGTGGTGTATTATCCCTGAGTTTCGTCCATTCGGGTCTCGTAAAGGTTATAAAAGGGGAAATATCATTCCGGTTCAATCAGACCATTCCCATATTTGAAGTCACATAATCAACTTTAGCATAATGGATAACCGGGGTTAATTCATGAAAACCATGGTGAATTTTAATCATTTAAGGCCTCTTTTTCAAGGTCCTTTCAATTCTCTTTTTAATTTTTTCTGAAATGAATTCAAACTCACAGAGAGGGTCATAATTGATTTTAATTTCCTCAGCCATTTTGAGGGTTCTCTCCGCATTTTCTATATCTCCCTCTATGGAAAGGGAACTTGAAAGCCAGAGGTAAGCCTTTGGCAGAAGTGAATCGGGCAGTCCGAGCTTTATTGCCTCCATGTAACATGGTATGGCACTCTTCTCTTTGCCACCGTTGTCAAGTGAAACAGCTTCCCAGAACCATGCCTCAGAGAAGTTTGGATTTA
>JAJYYD010000120.1 GCA_021801305.1 Thermoplasmata archaeon | reverse complement strand
ATTTATCGTCATAAATAAGTACGCTCTGTCCCATGTTAAGGTTATGATGGAACGAACATACTTATCATTTTTTAAAATCCAACCCTTGAAAAAGGATCGAGTAAATGTGTTCAGTTATTTTGTTTTATCAAGAAGTATGGATTCTTACTCTCCCCAAGGTCATACACTATCTTGTTTGAGGTCTCAAGTGCCTCTGCAGTTTTTGACGAATCAAGTTTTCCTTTCTTCTTTTCATTCCAGTAAAGATCATATGTATTGAGCAGAAACCTGGGAAATCCAAAAAAGTCCCTTAGGTAGGCAGGCATCATCTTCATTATGAACCTTGTCCCGTTGTCGATCAGTTTCTGCTTTGCTTCAGGTAGCTTTATCTGCAGTATTTTTCCTCTGATAAATTTGTATATGTAAAAACTGTAGGATGCATAGAACTGTAGCATCTGGTCAAGAACCGGACCCAGTTTAGTTTTCATTACGGGCGTTAGGACGTCATATCTGTCCCAATCAAAAGTGAACAGAGACCCTTTCCTCAGTGCATCATCGAAAATTCTTGTGCCCGGAAGAGGCGTATATATGGAAAACTGAACAGCATCCGCACCTGCCCTCGCCAGTTCACGTGAAAATCTCACAGTAGAAAGAGCATCTCTAAATCTTTCATATGGTGCACCGACCATCATTCCTACAAGAACGATAACGCCAAAACTGGATAATATCTTCACAGCCTCAGCTGACTGGGGCGTGAACTCACCCTTATGCATTTTCTTAAGAATCTCGGGGCTGCCAGATTCAACTCCCAGAAATGCTATGCTCATTCCTGCCCTGGCTGCCAATTCTATAAGGTCTCTGTTCTTTGAGGTTACATCGGCCCTCATCTGGACAATCCATTTGCTTTCAATCTTCTCTTCTATTAGCCTCTTAAAGAGTTCCCTTCTCTGTTCTACGTTTGGATATACAACGAAAATGTCATCAGTGAAGAATATCCAGTTATAGCCATGCTTTTTTGCCTCTTTTATCTCCATTATAATTCTTTCATTGGACTTGCTTCTCCATTTGTTCCCCCATGTTGGCGTAACCGAACAAAAGTCACAAGCATATGGGCAACCTCGTGAGGTTTCAAGGCACATGACCTTTTCATTCTCTCCAAATACCTTGAAGGTATATTTTTCGCTATTCAGGAGTTCAAGGGGTGGCATTGGAAGAGTGTCCAGGTCACTTATAAGCTTCCTTGGTTTTGTTCTTCTAATATCATTTCCCTCTTTGTAAACTATTCCGCTTACATCCTGAAACCCATGACCATTTTTAATAGCCATGCCAATCTCAAAAATGGTTTCATCGCCTTCGCCAAGTACAGAGATATCAAAGCCTGATCTTATTATCTCTTTTGGAAGAAATGTTGCATGATGTCCTCCTGCCACTAACACTGTGTTCGGAGATCTACTTTTAATTTCTCTTGCTATATAACCGGCATTGTTGTGAGCTGCAGTCGCATGAAGTGTAATTCCCACCAGATCAGGATTGAATTCAAGAGCCTGTTCAATTACTTCGTCGAGGGATAAATTTTCTCCCTCCATGTCAATTATTTTAACCTTGCTGTCGGGGATCCTCTGTATTTCTCCTGCAAGAGCCAGAAGGCCCAAAGGGGAAGGAAGAAAGCCCCATTTTGAAAGGTAGGCGCTACCAGTTCTATTGCTGGGCCTTATAAACAAAGCTTTAAGTGCCATGTATACAAATCAAATTTATTTAAATATACTTAATGTCTAAACTATTAATACATAAACTATTAATAAAATAATTAAAAAATAAAAACTTGGTCTATATCTTATTCAGCAGGTCTCTTTATGCATTGAATAATGATCAGGGTAAAAGTGCAAATCGCAAATTAATGGCTTGCATCATTATTTAAAATATTCTATAAAAACTGATATACAAAATATACTTTATTCCTCTTAGCTGTGAAAAAAGTAATGTAAAGGCTTTATAGCCTGCAAACATCCATACATTATATGGCAGTCATCGAATATCTGGCCATCGGTCTTATTGCGGGAATTATCATTGGTTTTGTTGTTGCTTCCCTGATATTCAGGAAGTTATTTTCCCCCAATTCAGAAAGAAGCAGGGACACCATTAAATCAATTGCCGCAGATGTAATACAGAGTACTTTCTCCACTCTCACAGACCAGTCAAAAATGCAACTTGAGTCAATTGCCAGTGCCAGCGAATTAAAGCTCGACACAAAGAAGGCAGAAATTGAAGGCATTATCAGGCCTCTTAATGAAACTCTTGCAAAATACCAGGAACAGGTCATTGCCATGACCGGAACAGTGAAAAGTGATTATGGAACAATCAAGGAATCAGTTACTCAACTTATGAATGCCCAGAAGGATATGATGTCAGTAACATCCGAACTGAACTCCGCCCTTAAGAACAACCAGCAGAGGGGCAGATGGGGAGAACTGCAGTTGAGGAGGATTGCCGAGATCTCAGGAATGTCGGATTACTGTGATTTCAGCATGCAGGAATCCCTGGCGGACGGTGAAGAGAGGGTAAGGCCGGACATGATTGTAAAACTGCCTGGAAACCGCAGCATAATCGTTGATGCCAAAACTCCTGTATCGCAGTATATGAAAGCGTTGGAAGCGCCAACAGAGGATGAAAGGAAGGAGATAATGAAAACATATGCAACCCAGATCAAGGAAACGGTTAGGGCTCTGTCTGCAAAATCATACCAGGAAAAGTTTCCGGACAGTGTAGAATTCGTGGTTATGTTCCTGCCTGGAGAGGCATTTTTTTCAGCGGCTATGGAGGCAGATCATGATCTTATTGAATATTCAGTATCCCGGAAAGTCATACTCGCCTCTCCCATAATTCTCATATCTCTGCTTAAAAGTGCAGCAATGGGGTGGCAGGAATACAGGATCGACAGGAACAGGGAAGAGATAGCAACTCTTGGCAAGGAACTTTATACAAGAATTGGTAAACTCGTGGAGGTTTTCTCCACACTGGGTAAGAGCCTGAACAAATCAGTGAAGGATTACAACAGTCTGGTATCAACACTTGAATCAAGGGTGCTGGTTACGGCAAGGAAGATGTCAGATCTTGGGGTAGGTGATGGTAAGTATGTTGAAGCACCGGACAAAATAGAGTTT
>JAJYYD010000060.1 GCA_021801305.1 Thermoplasmata archaeon | reverse complement strand
TGCATTAATCCGCAAATAAAGTTAAAATGTGATGTGTTATGAAGAGAGTATTTCAGGAAAAAGATAAGGCTGTATCGCCAATAATTGCCACAATACTGCTGGTAGCCATAACAGTTGTCCTCGCCGCGACCCTTTATACAATCGTGGGAGGATACACAACACTTATAGGTGCATCCACCCCAACAGGCTCGATAGATGTCCAGAATGCGTCCGCCACAAATGATGCATACTATTTCGTATATGTGCAGCAGTTCGGCGGAAACATATCCCTGAACGATGTGCAGCTGGAGATTACGCTCAGCAATAATACAATAATCCCGCCAGTTACACTTTCGGTGAATAACCTGAACAAGGTGACATACATAGGATATAGCCTGGACATGAAAGTAAGCGGGGACAGCTATTTTGGAGCAACGACCGGGATAGCGATCAACTCAACCTCCAGTGCCCATGGCGAACCTTTCATATCACAGATAAGGTTCATTGACGTTACCACAAACGGGCTCATTGCTTCCAAGACTGTAACCTGATTGCAGGATAGAGATCGCTGAACCTTTATTTTGATGCCCGGATCACCGGGCAGGTTTCTCCGGTCTTTCCTGTTACTTCTCTTTAATTGCTTCCTTCATCTTTACAGTGTCAGTAAAGGGAGGAAGGCACATCTTCTCGGTGCAGACATAGGCGGTTGTCTCACCATTTACCTGCTTCATTGAAGACACGTTTTCAAGCAAGTCCGAAATAGCCTTATCTTCCGGTTCCTTCAGTATAACAACTGCCTGGGGCAGGTATCTTTCCATCACTGAATCGATCAATCTGACAGCTTTCTCATCCTCCTTATTGCCAACTATCACAACGCTGTATGCTTTGTTCATGAGTATGTCTGCGGCCATAAGGCTGAACGAATAATTAGTGGGGCTGTTTTCAATCTCCTTCCCGAATGCATTTATTGTCCTGTATGCCATCTCTTCGTATTCCGGATCCGATTTCAGGAGGTAGAGCTTGACCAGGTTCATCATTTCAATGGAATTGCCTGAGGGAACTGCCCCGTCATGCGCCTGCTTTGTCCTTATGACAAGATCCTTCCTGTCTGAGGATGACATGAAGAAGCCACCATTCTCCTTGTCACTGAACCTGCTGGTGAGTGAATCCTGGAGTTCCAGCGCTTTCCTGATATATTCAAGGTCCATGGTACTTTCATACAGTTCAATGAGGCCGTAAATCATGAAGGAATAGTCGTCCAGGAATCCGCTGATTGCCACATTTCCGTCCCTGTATCTGTGGTAAAGCATCCCGTTACCGCTCAGCATGTTGTGCAGTATGAATTCTGCTGATTTTTTTGCAGTCTCAACCATTTCCATGTTCTTAAGCGATCTTCCTGCATATGACAGGGCGGCAATCATCAGTCCATTCATGTCAGCCAGTACCTTGTCGTCCAGGTGCGGCCTTATCCTCTTTTCCCTGAAAGCAAGCAGTTTCTTTCGTGAATCTTCCAGTATTCCTACCATTTCTTTTTCCGGAATGCCTCTTTCCCTGGCAAACTGCCTCAAATCGTAGTTGACTGTCAGGAGGTTTCTTCCAGTTCGCCTGCCTGTGGATTCCTCGACAAAATTACCCGTTTCTATCACATTGAAATAATCGCTGAAAACCTGGTAGGCATCCTCGCCAAGAACTGACCTTATTTCACCGGCAGTCCATGTATAGAATTTTCCCTCCATCCCTTCGCTGTCCGCATCCAGTGCTGAATAGAAACCACCCTCCGGACCCGTGAGTTCCCTCCTTACAAATTCAAAAATTTCCGTCGCAACCTTCCTGTAAAAATCCTTTCCGGTTGCCTGGTATGCTTCAGAATAAGCCATTATCAGAAGCGCCTGGTCATAGATCATCTTTTCAAAGTGGGGTACAACCCAGGCCGCATCGGTAGAGTAACGGTGGAAACCAAAACCAACCTGGTCAAAGATGCCGCCGTTCCTCATTTTCTCCAGCGTCTTTGTGACCATCTGAAGTGATCTCTGTTCCCCATATCTTCTGTAGTACCTCAGCAGATACATGAGGTTGTGCGGGGTCGGAAATTTTGGGGAAGTCCCGAAGCCCCCGTTCGCATCATCAAAAGAATCCAGGAAACCCTGGAACGCATTCTGGAAAACATCCTTTCCAATCTCACCGGTCCTGGCTTTCCTGGCATTTCTCTCAAGGTTCACCATGATCTCGTTTGCCCGTTTTTCAACACCTTCCCGATCATTTGCCCAGAGTTCTTTCAGGTTGCTGCAGAGTTCCAGTATTCCCATCATTCCTCTCCTGCTTTCCCTTGGCATATAAGTAAGGGCAAATACGGGCCTCCTGTCAGGAGTCAATATGACATTCAGTGGCCAGCCTCCTCCGCCAAGGGTCATCTGGCAGACTGTCATGTAAATGTCGTCAATGTCCGGCCTTTCCTCACGGTCCACCTTTATGGCAATGAAAGTTTCATTCATTGCGTCAGCAACTTCCTTGTCTGTAAAACTCTCCCTCTCCATCACGTGGCACCAGTGGCATGTTGAATACCCTATGCTCAGGAATATGAGCTTGTTCTCTTTTGCTGCAGCTTCGAAAGCCTCCTCTCCCCACGGATACCAGTTTACGGGGTTGTGGGCATGCTGAAGAAGATACGGGCTTTTCTCGTTAACGAGTCTGTTTGAATAGCTTTCCATCTTGACCAATCCGACAGGTGCGATAGAGGTCCTGTCCTTTACAAGATTGGGATCACGTTAAAAAAAATATTGTCAAGCTCGACGGGATATGACATCCATTGGTTTCCCCGTTTCATTGAATCAATACGGTGCATTCTCGATGAATTCGGGACAAATCTTTCACCGCAAAAAAGCTATTATCATGCAGGAGGGAAAAGATATAACAGGTTGCACAACCTCCCCTGTGATAACAGACGAAACAGGTACATTTTTGACATGCTTGCCATACTACCGGAAAAGGATAAACTATACTGGAGAAAGATTCGTGAACCTGCTGCTTTTTATTTCCGGATCCATTTTTGCGTGTACCCTTATTCTCGTGTTCACCAAACCAAGGGGTTTGGGGATTGGCTATTCTGCACTGGCTGGTGGGGCCGTATCAGTTTTGCTTGGCGTGACTTCGCTTGAAGATATTGT
>JAJYYD010000131.1 GCA_021801305.1 Thermoplasmata archaeon | reverse complement strand
CGTACAAACCGGAGGAAGGCCATAGGTTCAACAGGAACAAGCTCCTCATTGATCCTTATGCAAAAGCGGTCTCCAATCCCGTGAAGTGGAATAAAGACATTTTCGCATACAATATGGATGATCCTGGGGCGGACCTTTCCTTCAATGCCAATGATGACGCTGAATACGTGCCTAAATCAGTTGTGATGAGTGATAATTTTGACTGGAGGGGAGTTACCAGCCCCCATTATCCATGGAACAAGACTGTTATTTACGAGACCCATGTAAAGGGCTTCACTATGGCAAGGGAAGACATTGATGAAAGGATCAGGGGAACATATCTAGGAATCTCTTCCCCAAAAATGGTACAGTACCTGAAAGACCTGGGGATAACTGCGGTGGAGCTAATGCCTGTGCACCACAAGATAGATTCGGACTACCTTATCAATAAAGGGCTTTCAAACTACTGGGGCTACAACACCATCGGCTACCTTGCACCAGATATCAGGTATGCATCAAGCGATGTACCCGGTGAACAGATCAACGAGTTCAAGAACATGGTGAAAACACTGCATGAGAACCGCATAGAGGTGATTCTCGATGTGGTCTACAACCACACAGGTGAAGGAAATCATCTTGGCCCAACGCTTTCCTTCAGGGGTATTGACAACGCCATCTACTACAGGCTTGACGGCAGCAATCCCAGATACTATGATGATGTCACTGGAACAGGGAACAGCCTGGATGCCGGCCATCCCCAGGTACTGAGACTGATAATGGACAGCCTGAGGTACTGGGTGAACGAAATGCATGTTGACGGCTTCAGGTTTGATTTGGCTTCCGCACTGGCCAGGCAGCTCTATGATGTGGACCGGCTGTCGGCATTCTTCGACATCATCTACCAGGATCCTGTCATATCGAAAGTGAAACTCATAGCAGAACCGTGGGACATTGGCCCGGGAGGATACCAGGTCGGGGGATTTCCGTCACTCTGGGCTGAGTGGAACGGCAAGTACAGGGATTCCATGAGGAAATTCTGGAAGGATCGGGGCAATATAATTGGGGAGTTTGCAACCAGGATATCCGGTTCGCCCGACCTGTACGAGAGCAACGGAAGAAGGCCTCATTCCAGCATAAATTACATAACGTCTCATGACGGATTCACAATGTACGATCTTGTATCATATAACTCTAAACATAACGAGGCAAACGGTGAAGACAACAAGGATGGAACTGACGACAATATAAGCGAGAATTTTGGAATTGAGGGTGATACTGAAGACCAGAACATCCTCCGCCAGAGGGAGAAGCGTATCCGGAACTTTTTCATAACTCTTCTCACAAGCCAGGGATCCCCAATGATACTTGGGGGTGACGAGATAATGCGCACCCAGAAGGGAAACAACAATGCCTACTGCCAGGATAATGAGATAAGCTGGTATAACTGGAAACTTGACCAGAAAAGGCTTGACCTGTATGATTTTGTGAAAAATCTCATTGAGATCAAGATGAAGTTTCATGTGCTGAGAAGGAAGAACTTCTTCCAGGGCACAGTCATGCCGGGGACTGACACCAAGGATGTAACCTGGGTCAAGAGTGATGGCAGCGAGATGGGCATGGATGACTGGAACTCAGGAAATGTGAGGGGGCTTGGTGTAATTCTTTCATCTGCAGGTATAGAGGAGGCAAACAACGGAGACGATATTGCCAACAACAATCTCATGCTCCTCTTCAACCCCACAGACGAAGAGGTTGAGTTCACTGTCCCCGACAACTGGCAGAATTCTGACATCCTGATCGATTCCATTCCGGAACACAAGGGGATTTTCCCCCTGCGGATCAATACCCACAAGATAAAGATGGAGAAGGGTTCCGCAGCCATACTCATGGAATCCTCGGATCAATGAGAATATCGTATTATGATTGCGGAGAATGGCTGCATGGTTACAGGTCCTTCTCCCATCTTTTTTTCCGAAACTGATTCTGCTGCATTGGCGTCTTCAGAGTCAAATATCACAGAGCCTCCGGTATCGAGATCAATTTTTTCCTCTCCCGAAGAGAATGACATGAAGACCTTTACAGCAGTGTCCCTGTAATCAAGGACAATAAGGTGCCTCCTGCTGTCAGACCAGACCTCTGGTTTGCGTCCCTGGATATATTTTTTCCTTATTGATATAAGATTCTTGTAATGGCCCATGAATCTTCTTCCAGTTCGGTCTCCAGATCTTTCATGATCAACCTTCGATGATAGAAATGTGGAAAGATCAGAGGGATTTGGGATATCATCGCCCCAACCGAAGCCAGAGAATTCCTTTTTCCTGCCCTGGAAAACTTTCTCCGCAAAATCCCTGTCCCCTGATTCCATGAAAAACAGGAACGGGCTTGATGACCCGAACTCCTCGCCCATGAAAAGCATTGGAGTAAAAGGGGAAGCGAGAACTGCAACCGCGAAAATGAGGGCTTTCCTCTCCCCCATTATTGTAATGGGCCTCTCTCCAAATGCCCTGTTTCCAACCTGATCGTGATTCTGTGTGAAAACCACCAGCCTTTCCATAGGCAGTCCTGCATAGCTGGAACCCCTGGTTCTTCCTAAAAATTCAGAATAAAGGCCATCATAGACGAATCCGTTGCTGTATGCATGCACGATCTGGTCAAAATTTCCGTAGTCCATGTAGTAGCCCGATCTCTCACCGGATAGGAAACAGTGCAGGGCATGGTGGAAATCGTCATTCCATTGCCCGCTGAACCCATATCCACATCTTTCTATTTCCTTGACTGTCTCCGGATCGTTTCTGTCGGTCTCGGCAATGATTCTTATATTTCTGCCAAGCTTTTCCTCCATGAAGCTGCCAAGATCATTGATCTCCCTCAGTATATGCAGTGGTGAACTGTCGTAGATAGAATGTATTGCGTCAAGCCTTAGACCATCCATCCGGTATTCCTCAATCCAGTACCTGACATTCTGCATCACGAGTGCCCTGACTTCATCTGAACCTTTTGCGTCAAAATTAATGGCCTCTCCCCATGGGTTATGATATGTTGAACTGAAATAATCTCCCAATAGGGGAAATATGTTTCCCAGTGGACCAAGATGATTGTAAACAACATCAAGAATAACATTCAGCCCCTTGCCATGGCATTTGTCCACAAGATTCTTGAGGTCTTCAGGAGATC
>JAJYYD010000001.1 GCA_021801305.1 Thermoplasmata archaeon | reverse complement strand
GACCTGATCAGGGTAACCGGTGAAACCGATGCGGATGTTATAAAGAGAGCTTTGCAGGAATCACTGGAATACGGTATTTTGAAGCAGGTACTGAACATAATTGACGGAAGACTTGATGATCTGCTCAGGCAGGTAAAGGGTGATTCCAGTTACATGGCCGCCCTGACCACACAGATGAACTCCTCGGCCATTCCAGTTCCAGAAGAACTCAAGAAAAGAGAAAAGGAAGTTGATCGGAAGGAAGTAGAAAACCTGAAGAAAAAACTGGAAGGAAAATGGTCAGAAGTAGGCGATTTTGTAATAAAATAATCCAGCATATAGATTTTTATAGAAATAACGGCCAGGTTTAAAGCCAGTGTCTGCTGGAAATAATCAATTAACTTTATTGCGGGCAGATATAATCTTTATGAATTTATTGAATGCGAACAGAGCCCATACAGCTTCAATAACTCCGAAAGGCCATGTACCGGCCATGAATCCGTAAGCTGAAGAACCAATGCACATCATTCCAAAAAGGAGCGTATACTTCGGAGATTTGCTCTCCATGAGGTAAAAGACCATCATAAGAAGCAGAACAGACGAACCGAATGCATTGAGGGGTGTAAGAAGTTGCACATCCTGACATGCAAAGGATGGTGAAAAAATCATGTCTAGAGGAATTTGCACTTACTTCGTTCCCAATCACATGATCAAAATTAATACGTGAAAGGCATCCCAGCAGGAATGATGCAGCTTGATAGCAAGCTTGACTACCAGATTGTGATTCTTGTCCAGAGAGGATTCAGCGAGCCGATGAAAATGCTTTTTCAGATAATGGATGGGCATGTCGTCATTCCTGTATCGGAAAATGGAAGGGTGCACTTCAGCATTATAGCAAGGGAAAAGACAATCATGGAACACGAGAACGGAAACAAGATAATGATTATGTTGAGGCAGTTAAGATGTGAAACAAAAGCTGGCGTCATAAAACTGGACCTGAGGGAGGACACAATACCGGACCTGAAATTCATAAGCAGCCTTCTTGAGATGAATACACTCGTCATGGCTCCATGCATAATCAGGTCAGAGTCAATAGAATGCCCATTTTACTTCCACATTTCAGAATTGCAGGAACTTTCCAGAATCATAATGCATTCCGAAGAATACTATGAAGGCATAAAAGATCAAGAAATGCCTAAGATCATATTTTTAGGGAAGTTGGATAATCCCAGCCAGGAAATTATTGAAAGATACAGGCACAACCAGATATTTCAGGTAAGTGTCAGGGAAAGGCTTCATAAGGATCATCCCGTGAAACTGCTTGCAGAATCTGTATTCGGACACTTTAAGGCCATATATGGAGAAATACAGTCATATTGTACTTCTCCTGAAAAATCATGGGTTATGTTTCCGGATAATATCCTGAAGTCAGAATATCCGGGCCTGAAACTGGTACAGGAACTGCCGGAAGCAGTTTATGTACTCAAATCGGACATAATGCTTGTTGAACCGGTTTTTTCCGAAATGATCAGGGTGAACTTTTTCTGGTACAGGGCATTTATAAAGCTTGATGATGCGAACCTGGAGATTAATGCTGTTGTGGACAGGGACAACCTTAAGCCTCTCCTGAGGGTTATTCATGAAGTTGCAGCATCCAACAGCAATTACAAGCCGGTTATCACAGACATAAAACCGTTGGCATGAGTCAGGAAATGTTTAAAAACTGGTGTGGCAATAAGCCATAAGTTCATGGATATAATAGTTGCACTGCTCGGGTTACTGGTTTTCTCCCTGATTCTTGGGGAACTGTTTGAACGATTTAACCTGCCTGCAGTGGCTGGCGAACTTATCAGCGGGGTTATTCTTGGCCCGGCTCTCCTGAACTGGATCCAGCCAGGACAGGTACTGGACGGTTTCTCGGAGGTTTCTCTCTTTTTCATAGTGCTCCTCATAGGGGTGGAAGTAACTGTTGATCTTCTGAGAAAGCACACTTCAAAGGGGTTCAACCTTTCCATAACCAGTTTTATCATTCCGGTTACCCTGATGTTTGCAGTATCTTTCTATATATTCCACCTGGGTGTTCTGTCCGCTCTTGCTCTTTCAATATCAATAGGGGTGCCTTCCATCTCAATAATTTCAGTGCTCATAAAACAGTACGACCTGCTGGAGACTGTTGACGGCCAGACAATTCTTGCCAGTGTCGTGCTGACAGATATAATCGCTTTCTCTATAATAAGTATAGAAACTGATTTCATAAGAGTTCTGTATATAATACCTGCCATTGTCCTTTTCCTGATCCTGTTCTTTATCCTGGACCGCTATATAACCAATAATTCAAGTGCGGTAGTGAGAATATTTGAGAAGCTTCACGCAAGGGAGAGGGGAGAGAAAATAATTTTTGGATCCGTTATCATCAGCGGTCTTCTTGTCGCGAGCATCTTTGAGTTTCTTGGCGTATCTTATATTCTCGGTGCTTTTTTTGCCGGAATGCTCATAAGCGAGGTCATGGTGGGAAAGGAACTGCAGGGCATACTGACACGAACGCTCAACAGGATAAATGAAGGCTTTTTTATCCCTATTTTCTTCAGTATAGCGGGCCTCCTGGTTATAGTTCCAAAAGAATCCTATATCCTCATGATGGTTGTCCTGAGCGCAATCAGTATTGTAGTTGGAGGAGGACTGACATATTTCAGGTCAGGGCAGCTGCTGAAGATGGTAAGGAGGAGAACCACGGCAGGCATACTTGGAGGCAGGGGTGCTGTGGGAATAATCATTGCAACAATCGCTGTAAGGGAATCAGTAATCAACTCAGATATGTATACAATTGCAGTTGTTGCAACAATAATCATCTCAGTGGTAATGACCCCATTCATTCAGAGGCAGAACAGGAAATCTTACATAGAACCTGCCGGGGTGCAGGATCAATAAACCATGGCGTGATAAAAGGCTATTTCGGCCTGAGGTTTCCTCCTGATGGTGCACCAGGCTGCCTCATCCTCATTAAAATGGAATAAAGGGGCCAGCTCTTCCGCCCTCCCTTGTCTCCCACCTCCTCGAGCCTGAGAAACAGCAGGGATGAGGAAAACCTGCCTATAAAAACAATCATGTAGCCGGCAAAAAGGGCTTCTCTCAGTGGATAAATTGAGAGGAAGAACGTGAGCAGGTATCCTCCAATTA